>JAIOHO010000907.1 GCA_019912905.1 Anaerolineae bacterium | reverse complement strand
CTCCTATAGTGCTTATTATACTGGACATGGGGTAAACAGCAAGTCAACGTTATGGCTACGATTGGCGCATCAGACCTGTTCTTTAACCTATCTTCCGCTATACTGATGGCATAACATCAGGAAATCAATTCAAGCAGGAAGCCAGGTCAATTCCCCTCCCTATCTCGTTGGAGGTTGAATGTCGCGGGCTTAACGAAAGTGCGTAGGATAATGGCAAACTTCTCTCAGGAAACGCAGCGTTCGCTCGACAAACAGCCTCGGGACCCGGTTGGAATCGTCCAGGATGTTGCCCAGCGCATCGCCCAGAGCGTCGGCCAGGTCATTATCGGCAAGCGAAACGAGGTTCGCCTGACGGTGCTTGGCTTGCTCAGTCAGGGACATATTCTGATTGAAGACATCCCCGGTGTCGGCAAGACCATGCTGGCGAAAGCGCTGGCCCGTTCGATCGGCTGCACCTTCAGCCGCATCCAGTTTACCCCGGATATGCTGCCGTCGGATGTCACCGGCGTTTCGCTGTTTAATCAGAAGACGCGCGAATTTGAATTCCGAGCTGGTCCGATCATGGCCCAGATTGTGCTGGCCGACGAGATCAACCGCGCCACGCCTAAAACACAGGCAGCGCTGCTCGAAGCGATGGAAGAGCGTCAGGTTACGGTCGATGGCGTCACCTACCCGATGGATACTCCCTTCCTCATCCTGGCAACGCAAAATCCGATCGAGTACGAAGGAACATTCCCCCTGCCCGAAGCACAGCTCGATCGTTTTATCTTGCGAATTCAGTTGGGCTACCCCAACCCGAACGAGGAGCTGACGGTCCTTTCCGCTCAACAATATCAGCACCCGATCAACAATCTCACCCAGGTGGTGAGCGTACAGCAGTTACTGGCGGCGCAGCAGGCCGTCCGTGAAATTTATGTCGCTGATGAGATCAAACGCTATATCATCGACCTGGTGAATGCCTCGCGACAGCACCCGGATGTCTATCTGGGCAGCAGCCCGCGCGGTTCGCTTTCGCTGTTCCGCACCGCTCAGGCTCGGGCAGCGCTGGCCGGGCGTGACTACGTCATTCCCGATGACGTCAAAGCCCTGGCCGAGGTCACCCTGGCCCATCGTATCATCGTGGGTCCGGCGGCCCGAATCAAGGGCATTTCCTCGCGAACCATCGTGCAGGATATTCTGATGAACACGCCGGTTCCGGGGGCGTCGACACAGTAGGAATCATGCCGAATCGACGCAATGCAGTCTATGTGCTGCTCATCCTGACTCTTTCGACGGGGTTATTGACCGGGCGAGCATTCTTCTTCAATCTGGCTTATCTGTTCGTCGGCCTGCTGGTGATTTCATTCCTGTGGTCGTGGCTGTCCGTTCGCTGGGTCACCATTGGCCGTCGCACCCGCGCACGCCGCGCTCAGGTTGGGCGCACACTCGACGAAGTCTTCGAGGTTCGCAATCATGCCTGGATTCCCAAACTGTGGCTCGAAGTCCGCGATCATTCCGATCTGCCTGGGCACCGTGCCAGTCATGTGGTCCCCCCGCTCGGCATTCGTGGCCGCTACCGCTGGTACATCGAGACTCCCTGTCTGGCGCGGGGCGAATTTCGCCTCGGGCCGCTGACCTTGGTAAGCGGCGACCCCTTTGGCCTGTTTCTCTCGCCGCGCCGCCTGGCAGCCACGTCCAGCGTCGTCGTCTATCCCGCGACAGTCGAACTCGACTACTTTGAACTCCCCATCGGCACGCTGTCGGGTGGCGAAGAGCGCCGCCGCCGTGCGCATTTCGTCACCACCAATGCCGCCGGTGTCCGCGACTATGCGCCGGGGGACAGCTTCAATCGCATCCACTGGCGTTCTACGGCCCGCAAAGATCGGATGATGGTCAAGGAATTCGAAATTGACCCGCTGGTCGATATCTGGCTGTTCGTCGATTTGTCAGCCAGTTCGCTGGTCGAGCATCCCTC
>JAIOHO010000906.1 GCA_019912905.1 Anaerolineae bacterium | reverse complement strand
CTCTAAGAGAACCTGGCGCAAAGCCACATTCGACAACCACGAGTCCCAATCCCACAGCACATCAGCGTATTGTGCACTGCCCGGCGCTAGAAACGGAAAGGGCAAATTATCCCCTGCCTCTCGGTACATGCCTTGACAATTCGCCCGAATGTGTTGGCGTATCTGTTCAATATAGGCTGAAAATTCCATACCGATCCCTCTTCAAAACCCGAAAGCGGACAAAATCTACAGCAGTTTTTTGCATTCTATGATTTTCGTGATACAATGAATATGAACGTTCATATAGAATAATTATTCACATTTCATGCCAAAAAGTCAAATAGTCACCATGCGTGACGTTGCGAAAAAAGCCAAAGTTTCTATCAATACCGTCTCCTTATCTCTGCAAGACAGTGACCTTGTCCAAGCGGATACTAAAGCACGTGTCCTGGATGCGGTAAAGGACCTGGGTTACCGGCCCAATGTCATGGCGCAGAATCTGCGTCGAGGGGTCGTGAATACGATTGGCATCATGATCCCGGATGTCAATAACTTTCATTTCTGGGACATCGTAGACGGCACCCATGATGAAGCCTATCAGCATGGCTACGGCGTCGTACTGGCGCACACCAGCCTCAACCGTGAACGAGAGGCTGAAACCCTGCGCGGATTGCTTGAACGCCGTTACGATGGGGTCATCTTAGCAACGACTTATTCGGAGCAGTCCCCTATCGAAATGCGCACCTTGATTCACCGGGGCGGAGCCGTTGTCACCCTGGGCGGCACCTGGGACGGCGCAGACCGCGTGTCCTATTTCCGAGAAGACACAGCAACCATACTTTTCGATCACCTGTATAAACTTGGACATCGTCATATTGGCCTTGTGATAGGTGTGGCGCGTGAAGGAATGGCTCAGGAACGTCTCGACGCCTACCAGCATTTTGTAGCGGACCATCAGCTTGTGCCGATGGTCGAGTATTGCGGCCCGACTGTATCGGAAAGCACCGAGGCCACCACGCGTTTACTACTGTACGAACCCCACCCCAGCGCCATTGTGTCAGTCAATGACTACCTGTCCATGGGGGTTTATCGCAGCCTGGGCCTGCACGGCCTGAGAATCCCTGATGATGTCTCGGTCGCTGGATTCGATAACACCCATTTAGCCGATAATCTCCATCCTACTCTGACCTCAGTGGACGTAGGCGGCCAGGAGATCGGCAGAGTCTCCGTACAGCTCATACTTGCGCGTCTCGCAGACCCAAAGCGCCCCCAACAAATTATCGAGATGCCCGCTCGGCTCGTGCTGCGCGAGTCGACTACCGCTCCACATAATGAGTCATGAGGAGAAATACCTTGGTCATGTTCACCTCGACCAGTCCCTTCCGTGAACTACAGCCCGTGCCTGCTGGCGCTGTGCAGTTGACTCAGGGTTTCTGGGCAGAGCGCTTCAAGGTTTGCCATGAAGTGATGGTGCCCCACATGTGGGACCTGCTGCGCGACGACAGCATCAGCCACGCCTACAAGAACTTTCGGATCGCAGCCGGCTTTGAATCCGGTGAACATCACGGACCCAAATGGCACGATGGCGATTTCTACAAGTGGTTGGAAGCGGCGGCGCACATCTACAGCGTTACCCACGACGAGTCACTTGACCTGCTCATGGATGAGATCATCGAAACCATTCGTCTTTCGCAGCGGGAAGATGGCTATATTCATACTCCGGTGATTATTGACGAGCGTAAAGGCAGCCACGCGCAGTCGTTCCAGGAACGGCTGCACTTCGAGACCTATAACATGGGTCATCTCATGACGGCTGCCTGCGCACACAATCAAGCTACTGGCAAGCAGACTCTAATGGAAGTTGCCCGCGCTGCGGCGGATTATCTGTACAACTTCTATAAAACCGCGACTGTCGAACTAGCGCGCAACGCGATCTGCCCTTCCCACTACATGGGCATGGTCGATATGTACCGCCAGACGGGCGAGCCGCGCTATCTTGAACTCGCCCGCAATCTGGTCGAGATTCGCGATCTCGTCACTAACGGTGGCGATGATAATCAGGATCGCGTGCCGTTTCGTGAACAGGCAACCGCTGTCGGTCATGCGGTGCGGGCCAATTATCTCTATGCAGGAGTGGCAGATATTTACATGGAAACGGGTGATCCCAAGCTGCTGGCTACGCTCGAAAATCTGTGGCGCAGTGTGACCACAACTAAAATGCATGTGACGGGGGGGTGTGGGGCGCTCTATGACGGCGCATCATCGGATGGAGCTGTCGATCAGTCAACGATTACGCGTGTCCACCAGGCCTATGGGCGAGAGTACCAGCTTCCTAACGTAACAGCCCACAATGAGACCTGCGCAAACCTCGGTAATTTGTTCTGGAACTGGCGCATGCTTTCGGTTACGGGCGAAGCTCGCTTTGCAGACATTGCCGAACGGGTCCTGTATAACAGCGCGCTGGTCTCAATCAGTCTGGACGGTAAACGATACTTTTATACCAATGCGCTGCGCCAGGTAGACGACCTGCCATTCGAACTTCGCTGGGGCCGATCCCGCGAAGCCTACATTAGCTGCTTCTGCTGCCCCCCAAACATCGTCCGCACAATCGCCCAGGTCGGTTCATATC
>JAIOHO010000905.1 GCA_019912905.1 Anaerolineae bacterium | reverse complement strand
CTACCTGGGCGGGCGGCTCGATACGCTGATTCGGGGGACGGTCGATACACTGCTGACCGTGCCGGGCCTGGTGGTGCTGATCTCGATCGCGTCGATCATCCGCGAGGCCATCAGCGTGGAGATTATGGCGCTGGTGGTGGCGTCGCTGGCCTGGATGTGGCCGACGCGCACCATTCGCGCGCAGGTGCTGAGTATGCGCGAGAACTCGTATGTGCAGATGGCGAAGCTCAACGGCGTGCGGACGTGGGAGATTATCTGGCGGGAATTGATGCCCAACCTGCTGCCGTACCTGGCGGTCAGTTTCGTCGGGTCGGTTTCCGCCGCGATCCTGGCGTCGATCGGCCTGGAAGCGATCGGACTCGGCCCACAGAACGAACCGACCGTCGGCATGACGATTTACTGGTCGATCCAGTTTAATTCGCTGATTCGCGGCATGTGGTGGTGGTGGGGTTTCCCCATTTTCTTCATCGTGTTTCTGTTTGTCAGTCTGTTCCTGATCTCTGCCGGTCTTGATCAGATTGCGAACCCCAGGCTGAGGAGGGTCGCATGAGCAGTCCGGTACTCGAACTTCAGGACGTCCGAGTCTATTTCAACATCCGCCGGGGCGTGGTCAAGGCGGCGGATGGCATCGACCTGCAACTTTTCCCCGGCGAGCGCTTCGGCCTGGTGGGGGAGAGCGGCAGCGGCAAAACGACGACCGCGCTGGCGATTCTGCGCATGATCAAACCGCCGGGCAAGATCGAAGGTGGGCGCATTATCCTCGACGGGGATACCGACCTGCTGACGCTGAGCGATGAAGAGATGCGGCAGATCCGACTGCGGCGAATTGCCATGATTCCGCAGGGGGCGATGAACTCGCTCAACCCGGTGATGCGCATCAAGGACCAGATGATCCTGGCGATGCGGACGCACGGCATCCACGTCACCAATGCCCAGTTGATGCAGCGCATCGAGGAACTGCTGGATTCGGTGGGCTTGCAGCCCAACGTGGCGCACCTGTATCCGCATGAACTGAGCGGCGGCATGAAGCAGCGCGTGTGCATCGCCATCGCGATTTCGATGCATCCGCAGGTGATCCTGGCGGACGAACCGACCAGCGCGCTGGATGTAGTGGTGCAGCGGCGCATCATGCAGACGCTGCGCACCCTTCAGGAACGGTTGGGCGCGGCGGTGATCCTGGTGGGTCATGACATGGGCCTGATGGCGCAGTTTGTGGACCGGCTGGGGGTGATGTACGGCGGCAAACTGGTCGAGGTGGGCACCGTCGAGGAGATTTTCACCGACCCGAAACACCCGTATACCCAGCTGCTGATCTCCAGCATCCCGTCGCTGGACCGCAAACGGAATTTCCAGACGATCCCGGGGATGCCGCTGTCGCTGCACGAGCCGCCGCCGGGCTGTCTGTTCCATCCGCGCTGCCCCCAGGCCATGCCGCAGTGCTCGACAGTGGTTCCGCGCACGATCGAAGTGACGCCGGGGCGCGATGTGTTGTGCCTGCTGTACGATGAAGAGCGCACCCCGCAGATGAAGGAGAAGGTCGATGGCGCCGCTTCTTGAAGCTCGAAACCTGCGCAAAGTGTACACCAAGCGCAGCGGGTTCTTCGGCCCAACCGATGAAAACGTGGCGCTCGATAATTTTTCGTTCAGCGTGGGCGGCGATGAACCAGTGTTTATCGCCATTGCGGGCGAAAGCGGCAGCGGTAAAACCACGCTGGCGCAGATGCTGCTGGGGTTTGTGCCGCCGACCAGCGGCAGCATCCTCTACCGGGGGCAGGATATTCACCATCTGAATGGGCCGGATCAGATGCAGTTCCGGCAGGATGTGCAGGCGATCTTTCAGGACCCGTTCGCGGTGTATAACCCGTTCTACAAAGTCGATCATATCCTGAGTACACCTATCCGAAAATTCGGGCTGGCGAGTTCGCGGCAGGATGCTGAGAACCTGATTCTGGACGCGCTGGCGGCGGTGGGCCTGCGCCCGGAAGACACGCTGGGGCGCTACCCGCACCAGCTTTCCGGCGGCCAGCGCCAGCGTATCACCGTCGCACGGACACTGCTGCTGCGGCCCAAGCTGGTGATCGCCGACGAGCCGGTGTCGATGGTGGATGCCTCGCTGCGGGCGACCATTCTGGAAAGCATGTACAATGTCCATCAGCAGTATGGCATCTCGTTCCTGTACATCACCCACGACCTGACCACCGCCTATCAGGTGAGCGACAGCATCGTCATCCTGTACCAGGGCATCGTGGCCGAAGCCGGTGATGTGGACCGGATTATCAAGGAGCCGCAGCATCCCTATACCCAGGAACTGGTCAGGTCGATCCCGCTGCCTAATATCGACAAGCAGTGGATTCAGGGCGACGACAGTATGGGCACGGAAGCGGTGGACACCATCACACCGCAGGTGGTGGTCGGCTGCAAATATGCGGCGCGCTGCCCGTATGTGATGGACCGCTGCCACGCGATACAGCCGCCGCTGTACCAGGTGGACCCCAGGCAGGTGGCCGCGTGTTATCTTTACGATACGACGCCCACGCTCGAAGACGATAATCTTACGGATACCCTGCACACCAGGCCCGAATTACGGCGTTAAACTAATGAG
>JAIOHO010000904.1 GCA_019912905.1 Anaerolineae bacterium | reverse complement strand
GCACGGCCAAGTGTGGTGGGGCGAGTGTCCCGCTCGATGATCGAGCAATAAGACCGGATAATATCGCGATGAGGGCTGGCCGTGCCTGATGTTATCAACTGCGTTCTCTTAATAATGGTTTGACAAAATTTTAAGGTTCATCTATTTAGGGGCGAGTATGTTGGGGATCGGGCCGATCGAAAGAGAGAAGGGGCGGCTTGCAGGAGCTATCGAAACAAGCCGCCCCATTTTCAAACGATGGGATTTACCGCAGTTCCATCACTTTTTCCACCGAGGCCGGGGTCGTGCGGGTGAAGGTCAGCACCGCGCCCGTGGGCGGTTTGACTTCCAGCGTGAACTCGGTGTTGGCGCCCAGGGTCACCGCAGGATCGGCAGCGCTCAGGTGAACGGTCACTTCTGCCAGTTCGCCTTCTTCCAACAGGGTATCTGCCGTACCATTGTCATTGTTGACGATGAACATGTTTTCCCAGGGGACGTTTGCATTGAAGGTTTCACCGTCACGGTAACCGATAACCACAGTCTGCTTGCCTTCGACGGTGGTCAGGTCAACCGGCTCACCGCCGCCGGCCAGCGCCAGTGTGAAGACGACGTCCACAACCGTCTTGTCCGGGCCAGCATCAGCTGCTGTCGCAATAACCGCGCCCTTCACATTCATCGAGGACTGCACACTTTCCAGACCTTCGTAGATCGCCTGCTCGCCTTTTTCAGTGGAGGACGAACCGGCGGACAGGATCGTGAAAGCGAAAACGGATGCAACCACGATGAAGGCGATGAGGATGATCGCGTTTTCCAGGGCAGCCTGGCCGCTCTCGTTACGGTGGAGTTTGCTGATTTTCTGCATTGATAGTGCCCTACCTTTATTGATATTTGATTATCGTTCGTTGATTTTATGATAGCACGACAACTATTTCGATCAATGAAGATATATGAAGTTTTTGTGAATATAAGGCATAATTTTTCCATAAAGACTGAATGTCTTTATTGTAATATTGCATCTGTCAGGTTTGGAGGGTCGAAAAAGGTGTTGCAGGGAGGAGGAAGCTGTCCAATGAACTAGCGATTGGAGCCAAAATGGTTCTTAATTGAGGAAAAATTGACCAAAATCAGACCTGTTACCCAAAAATCCGGTGTTTTTAGTATGGAGTAACCCGCACTACATGCATCCTATCGACAGATGAGGATCAGGCCAAAGTGACAAATGTTACGGTTAGTTGAGCCAGATGTCATATCGTCAACTGACTCGCGACGGAAAACCATCCGCCAATGAAGCATGAGCAAGAGGGTTAATTATGAATTGAGCCGAGTATGAAGATCCAGTAATTCTTGCCGAACCATTGACGGTACTGCGATAATAAAGGAAGTGTCCACAGTAACAGGCAATCAGGATACGGGCCTGACCCACCGAAACCCACTCACATCGTTGCTACACATCCTCTTCACAGGTTCTACACAACTTCCAGGCAAGATACCCACAAATCGAGTATCAAGTCAGGAGTGCTCACATGGCACAGAAAACAGTCATCAGTTTGCTCGTCGTCACGATTGTCGGCGCTTTTATAATCGGCCTCTATGATGCCGTGCGGCCTTCCCTCGCCAGTGATGCGGCGGTCGAGGAACCAGCCCAGGTCGCCGCTGTTCTGCCAACTGCGACTGCGGAAATCCTGGTGGAACCACTCGCCACCGCCGACGCGCTGGTGGACGCAGCCGCGACCACACCCCTACAGCAGTCGCTGGATAACGTCGGCGACACCTGGACCAGGGATGGCGTGATTACCGTCCTGGACGACTTCGGAATGACGCTGGAACTGTCGGATGGCAGTTCAGTCTATGTCGAATTGGGGCCACCTAGCTTCTGGCAGGCGCAGAATGTGCCGCTCATGGTGGATGAATCTGTGTTTGTGAACGGGTTTTCCAACGGGGAGCAGATTCATGCGGCGACCGTGCTGCTGCCGGATGGCGCCCAGTTGACTCTGCGAAATGAGACCGGCCAGCCCCTGTGGTCCGGCGGAACCGGAGGCGGCAACGTCCAGGGCCAGAGCGAGCCGCTGACTCAGGTCAGCCCGGAGGATTGGGTCACATTCAGCGGCATCATTTCCAGCGTCAGCAATTCGACCGTCACGCTGAAAACATCCGATGGCCCAATGACCGTGCAGCTTGGTCAGCAGCGGTTCTGGCAGGATCAGGGCGTTACCCTGGCGGTCGGCGACGAGATCAGCGTCCTGGGCATCTGGCAAAGCAGCCAGTTCCAGGTGGCCGAGATCACCAAGACCCAAACTGGTGAACGCATCATGCTGCGCGACCCGAACAATCGTCCTCTGTGGGCTGGCCCAGGCCAGAATGCCCAGGGCAGTGGGAATAGCGGCGGTCAGGGCCAGAGTAATGGAGGCCAGGGCAGCAGCGGCGGGAATGGTCAGGGCAATGGCGGAAACGGCCAGGGCAATGGGAACGGTTATCGTGGTGGCCGGGGCAGCAATTAGCTGCCCCACCCCTATTTGGAGTAACGAATAATGACCGAGCAGCTTGACCCCCGATCCGAACAGATTACCCGGCGCATCCGCGACTCGATCGAACGCGACGACCTACCTCTCAGCGACGATCGCAGCCGGATGCGCTACGTGATGAACAATCTGGTCCTGCACATTCATCCCAGCAAAGTGGCCCGCCCAACCCTCCAATTTACCTATACCTGGGGGCTGGGTGGGCTGGCGATCCTGCTGTTTACCATCCTGGTGGTATCCGGCGTCATGCTCATGTTCGTCTATACCCCCTCCCCGGAGACGGCTTACAATGACATGCTGGCGCTGCAAACGGACGTGCAGTTCGGCCAACTGGTACGCAATCTGCATCACTGGAGCGGCAACCTGCTGGTGGTCGTAGCCTTTCTGCATTTGCTGCGGGTGTTCTTCACCGGGGGCTTTCATCCCCCACGCGAATTTAACTGGGTGCTGGGCGTGCTGCTGCTGCTGCTGGTCGTGGGGGCCAATTTTACCGGCTACCTGCTGCCCTGGGATCAACTGGCGTACTGGGCGGTGACCGTCGGCTCCAGCCTGCTCACCTATATCCCGCTGATTGGCGAGGGCCTGAGCAACCTGATCCTGGGCGGCCCCGAAGTCGGCGCGGCCACGCTGACCAACTTCTACGGCCTGCATATCGCCATCATCCCGCTGGCGATGATGATGCTGATCTCGTTTCATATCTGGCGGGTGCGCAAAGATACGCTGACGATCCCGCGCGGCGCGGACGAACCGCCTGCCGATCGGGTCGAAAAGGTGACGACGATCCCGCATCTGGTCCGCATCGAACTGGTTTTCGCCCTGGTGATGATCGCCCTGATCCTGCTGTGGGCCTCGTGGGTGAATGCGCCGCTGGAGGCTGCCGCCAACCCGGACCACAGCCCCAACCCGGCGAAGGCAGCCTGGTATTTCATGGGCTTGCAGGAACTGCTGCTGCACTTCCATCCCTTCTTTGCCGCCATCATCATTCCCGGGCTGGGATTAACCGGGTTGATGATGCTGCCCTATCTCCGCTTCGATCAGCTGACCGAAGGCATCTGGTTCCGGTCGTCTAAAGGCCGTCGGATGGCTCTGGTCGGCGCGCTGACCGGGCTGCTGGTTACCCCAGGGCTGGTCATCCTCGATGAATATTTCGTCGATTTACCGGCCCTGCTGCCCAGCCTGCCTACGCTGATCAGCAACGGCTGGGTGCCGCTGGCGGGGCTGCTGCTGCTGCTTGTAATCTTTTATGCGCTGACGAAGCGGCTATTCCGCGCCACGCAGGACGAAGCCCGCCTGAGCCTGTTCACTCTGCTGGTCACGGCGTTTATCGTCCTGACCATCATCGGCGTGGCTTTTCGCGGCGAAGGCATGGCGCTCATGTGGCCCTGGGAGGCGTTGGCATGAGCGCACAAACTGAACAACCCACACAAAATCTGTCACGACGCGATTTTCTGAACGTGGCCTGGGCCGCGACTGGCGCGCTGGCGCTCGCCGGAACAGGCGCGATGACTTTGAGCTTTCTGGCTCCCCGGGTGGTCGAAGGCAAGTTTGGCGGCATATTCACTGTCGGCGCGGTCGCGGATTTTCCACCCGGCAGTGTGACCCCATTCAACGAGGGACGTTTCTACCTGGTGCGGTTGGCCGATGGCGGCTTCCTGGCGCTGTATCGCAAATGCACGCACCTGGGCTGCGCGGTTCCCTGGGACCCGGCAGAAGGGAAATTCATCTGCCCCTGCCACGCCTCCGCCTTTGAAAACGATGGTGAGGTAATCAACGCGCCCGCACCGCGCCCGCTCGATCGCTTCCCGGTGTCGATTACGGATGGCATCCTCAGCGTCGATACCGGCGAGGTCATCATGCGTGATCACCCCAGCGCCGATGAAGTCGTTTACGAGGTATCATAATGGACAGGAAATTGAGCTGGATCGGGCTGTTGGCGACGGTGTTGATCGTGATGACCCTGACGATGGCGGCGCTGCGCGAACCTCAGCGGCAGGTGACGGCTGCGGCGGACCTGCAAGCACAAGCGGTTGCCGAGGGTATCGATCTGTATGCTGAAAACTGCGTGGTCTGTCACGGTGCCTCCGGTGAGGGCCTGGGGTCATTCCCGGCGCTGGCCGCAGTTTCGGAGATGGACGCACAGGCGCTCTTCAATACCGTTGAGCGCGGACGCTACAATACGACGATGGCCGCCTATGGGGTGGATGAGGGGGGCATATTGTATGACTCGCAGCTCGATGCGCTGGTGACGATGATTCGTTATGGCGATTGGAATACCATCGAGGCGCGGGTAGCCGCACTGGGCCTGACCCCGCCGGAAATTATCGTGGCCGAAGTCCCCGAAGAGCTGCTTGCCATGATCCGCGACCTGCCCGATGGACCGATGCTGGCCGATGCCGTGGACTGGTATTCGACCAACTGTGCCGCCTGTCATGGTGCCAACGGCGAGGGCAGCACGCTGGCCCCGGCCCTGAAC
>JAIOHO010000903.1 GCA_019912905.1 Anaerolineae bacterium | reverse complement strand
ACATCTGCCCGGTCGGTGCCCTGGTGGAAAAAGGCCGGGCGGTCGGTGAGATGACCAAACGCCGGGACTTCCTGCCGTACCTGTCTGAAATGCGGGAGGTCAAGAAATGAGCGAGCAGCACCGAGTCACCCTGGCAACCGTCTGGCTGGATGGCTGTTCCGGCTGCCACATGTCCGTACTGGACATGGACGAACGGCTGATCGAACTGGCGCAGTTCGTCGATGTGGTCTACAGCCCGCTGGTGGACCGCAAGGATTACCCGGATTCCGTCGATGTCGCCCTGGTCGAAGGGGCCATCAGCAGCACGGAAGACCTGGAAAAGATCAAGAAGATTCGCCAGCACACCAAGATTCTGGTGGCGCTGGGGGACTGCGCCGTCGCGTCCAACGTGCCGTCGATGCGCAACCCGTTTAAGGTCCGCGACATCCTCAAGCGCGGCTATATCGAAAACACCGACCACAACGCACAGGTTCCCCCGGGTGACGGCGTCATCCCCGACCTGCTGCCAGTGGTGCGCCCGATCCACAACGTCGTGCCGGTGGATGTGTTCGTCCAGGGCTGCCCGCCATCCGCCGACACCATCTATTACGTCCTTTCCGAACTCGTGGCCGGGCGGCAGCCCGAGCTTGTCCATCGCACGCGTCCTGGCGCGTAGGAGACTCCTTCATGACACGGCAAATCACGATTGATCCAATCACCCGCATCGAAGGCCATTCGCGCATCACCATCCAACTGGCCGAAGATGGCAGCGTCCAGGACGCGCGCTTCCACGTCACTCAGTACCGCGGCTTCGAGAAATTTGTCGAAGGCCGCCCGTTTTACGAGATGCCCGGCATCATGGGGCGCATCTGCGGCATCTGCACCGTCAGCCACGAACTCGCCTCGGCCAAAGCCTGCGATGAGATCATGGCGGTGCGCATTCCCCACACTGCCGCCTCACTGCGCCGCATCACCAACCTGGGTTCGATCATCCAGTCTCACGCCCTCAGTTTCTTTTACCTCTCCTCACCCGATTTTCTGCTGGGCATGGAATCGGACCCGGCCAAACGCAGCATCTTTGGCCTGGCCCAGACTCACCCGGAAATCGCGCGCGACGGCGTGCGCCTGCGGAAGTTCGGGCAGGAAATCGTCGAACGCGTCGCGGGACGCCGCCTGCACCCGCAGGGCATCGTCCCCGGCGGCATGGCCGACCCGCTGACCGAAGAAGCGCGCGAAGCCATCCTGAAAGACCTGCCGGAAATCTACGCTCTGCTGCACCGCACGCTGGACTGGTTCAAGCGGGCGATGGAGGATTATCACCTCGAAATTCGCACGTTTGGCAACTTTCCGACCCTGTTCATGGGCACGGTGGATCGGGCCGGTCGGCTCGACCTGTACGACGGCAAACTGAGGATCATCGACGAGCGCGGCAAACGGGTCGGCGATGATTTCGACGCGCGCAGCTATCAGGATTTTCTGGGCGAAGCCGTCGAACCCTGGACCTACATGAAATTCCCGTACTACAAGCCGCTGGGTTATCCCGATGGCATCTACCGGGTCGGCCCGCTGGCACGCCTCAACATCATCGATACGTGTGGCACGCCGCTGGCCGATCAGGAATTTGCCGAGTTTCGCCAGTTGGACCGCAGCGTCGTGCTCAGTTCGTTCTACTTCCACTATGCTCGCCTGATTGAGTGCGTCTATGCGGTCGAGAAGATCGAAGACCTGCTCAACGAGCCGGACATCTTCGATACCCAGGTACGGGCACACGCCGGGCCGAACAGCGGTGAGGGTATTGGTGTGACCGAAGCGCCGCGCGGCACGCTGATCCATCACTACCGCGTCGACGACCAGGGGCGCATGACCTGGGCCAACCTGATTGTTTCGACCACGCACAACAACCTGGCGATGAACCGGGCGGTTCAGCAGGTAGCCCACCGCTACGTCGATGGCAACAAACTCACCGAGGGCATGCTCAACCGCGTCGAGGCGGTCATCCGCACCTTCGACCCGTGCCTGAGCTGCTCGACTCACGCCCAAAATCAGCTTGCCATGCGTGTGGAGCTGGTGGATGCCAGCGGCAGCGTCATCGATGAGGTCGTTCGTGGCTGATGCACCGATTCTGGTGATCGGCTTTGGTAATCCGCTGCGGGGTGATGATGGCGTCGGCTGGCGCGTGGCGCAGGCGTTAGAAGCGCTGGCGCTGCCCGAGCAAGTCACCATCATCACCTGTCAGCAGCTTACGCCTGAACTGGCGGAGCCGGTCAGCCAGGCCAGCCTCGTCATCCTGATCGACGCGGCGCGCGGTGGAATCCCGGGCACCATCGACTGCCAATTAGTTCCGCTTGAGACTCAACCGCCCCCGACGCTCGGACATCATGTCGAACCGGGGGCGCTGCTGGCTTATGCTCAGGCGCTGTACGGCAGCGCCCCGCCGTTGTGGTTGTGGACCATCATGGGTGAGGCGTTTGAATCGGGCGACTCGCTGTCTCCCCCGGTGGAGGCGGCGGTGCCCGCCCTCGCCCACGTACTGTGCGATTCCATCCACGAGCTGTAACGTCCAGCCTACCGCCCAGGCCGCCAGCTTGGACTCCAGACGATAGAGTCACGCAGCGTCATAAGCGTGGGGTGGCCGCCACAACCGCTGGCCTGCTCCAGGCAGCCCATATCCAGCACGGCAATATCGCTGACGTTGATGTGCCGCGATATAAAGGCCAGGGTGCGGCCATCCGGCGACCAAGACGGCCAGTTGTCGATTGCGGTTGGCTGACTGAGGGCCTGCACACCCGGCGCGC
Organism: Anaerolineae bacterium; assembly: GCA_019912905.1. Taxonomy (GTDB): domain Bacteria; phylum Chloroflexota; class Anaerolineae; order Aggregatilineales; family Phototrophicaceae. The sequence continues at coordinate 4,794 of JAIOHO010000903.1, read as the reverse complement.
AAGCTTCGCAGCTGACATCGACCACATACACCGCCGAATTACCCCCGCGCGGCACATCTGTAAAAGCCAGATAGCGCCCATCCGGTGACCAGGCCAGATGCGTCCCCGCCACGCTGAGGTCTGCGATGTGCTGTGCCTGCGGCCCGCAGGTGACACAGGCGCTGTCCATCAGATAGATCGCCGGACGTCCACCCCGGTCGGACACGAACGCCACCCGGCCATCGACCGGCGACCAGGCGGGCAGGCGGTCGGAACCCGGATCATCAACCAGCAGATGTGGGGCACAAACAGCCCGCGAACAGTCCACCTCGACGACGTATACTTCCACCGACTCGCCGCGCCCGGTAAAAGCCAACTGAGCGCCATCCGGCGACCATGTCGGTTCGCTGTTCCACAGCATGCCCGCATACTGAAGCCAGCGCACGTCCAGGCTCACCGCGTCCAGAATATAGGTGGTGGGGTACGGCCCCAGGTAGCTGTTGAAGGCGATCCAGCGGCCATTCGGCGACCACACCAGCGTTTCGTTGCTGGCAACCTGATTGGTCGGCGTGGTCAAACGCCGGGTGGGAATATCCAGCACGTAGATACGAAATACACCGATATTGTCATAGGCAATAAACGCCAGCCTGTCGCCGTCGGGCGACCAGGACAGCGTGACCACGTAGGAGTCATATCGCAGCAGCGTATGCGCCAGCCCGCGGTCCACGTCGAGCAGTACGATGCGTCCCAGGCCAGCACGATGGGCATAAAAGGCCAGTTCGCGCCGGGGGGTATCGGGCAGAGTCCCGGCGGCCAGCGCCACGCCCAGCACCGTCACATGCAGCGCCAGCAGAACCGCCGCAAGACGCGCCAACCGGCGGGTCATGCCGGACCCAGCCACTCCATCCAGGTGGCGTGACCATCACAGGCGGCCAGGATCGCGTGATCGACTTCGGCCCCGCCGCGATAGGTCCGCAGTTCAAGCTGGGGACGCGGCGAATGCATCCATTCGATCGACAGGCGGTAAATGGGCCGTTGTTGGGAGCCTTCGGCCAGCAGGTCGGTCAGGCGCTGGCGTGCTTCTTCGGAGAACTGGTTGATCACAAAGCTGTGATACACGCACACGGCGCAGTCCTCGTCACTGTGATTCAGCGCGTCGGGCAGCAGGTCCAGCGCATCTCCGCTTCTCACTTCCGGCAGATATGCCTGGGCAATCGCCAGCGCCTGCTGCAAGCGATCTGCCCGCTGTGCATGTTCCGGCCAGATCAGCGCCCGCAGCCACAGCACAGCGTCTTCATCGCGCAGGTCCACCGGATTCAGATCCAGCCCCAGCCGGTCACAAACGATGGGCAGCGCCGCTGGAATCGGGGGAAACTGCGCGCCGCGCGGCTCGTTGGTCAGCGCCAGCGCCGCATCCGCCGGGCCGACCTTTCGCCCTGCGCCGTAATCATAACGATAGTAATCCCACAACAGATTCAACCCGGCACTCGCGCCGATCTCGATCAATGCCAGCTTGCGCCCCGGTTCCTGCCGGGCGACCAGCCCGAACGCGGGCAGCAGCACAGCGCAGCGGTTGACCTCATTGGTCTGGACGCGCCTCGTTTGCAGCAGGTGGATGATCTCGGCGCGGTACTGGCGGCAGAAATCTCGAAGCGCGGGCAGGGGATCGTCCGTCCGGGTGTCGGCTCCACTGACGCTGGGATAATAAGCCGCCAGCGGGTGGGCCGCGCCTTTCAGCAGCAGATAATGCACCGCCCCGAACAGCATATTGGGGATCGGTTCGCGGGTGGCGTGCGAGGCCAGTTCCAGCAGGTCCTCGTGCTGCGCCACGCCATGCGTCAGGCGGCCATACAGCGGCGAGGTGCTGTTGACCTCGTGCGAGGCGAAGTTCTCGAACCACAGCGCCAGCCGGTCCAGCCCATTCCGGCTCGAAAGTCCATCAGGAATCATACGGGTGATACTCGAAATAATCGAACAGGGCAGGGGTGCTGCTGCGCTGGCCGCTGCCGGTCGCGTACATCCCCAGGTAAACCCCGGTAAAACCCCCGGCCACTTCGGTCGATAGGTAGCGCGTTTCGCCGGTCGCCAGCGTATGCATCTCGCCACCGGTCAGGCCGCAGCGGAAAATGTAGTAGAGATAATCCGCCTCGACCGCCAGCGTGACCCGCCCCGGCGGCAGCGGCATCTGGGCAACAATCGCGCTCAGGCTGCCGATGCGCCGCCGCACGATGGCACAGCGCTGCCCATTCCAGCGCACCAGGGCCAGGTCATAATGATGATTCTCATTCATGAACACCGTCAGCCCGGCCTCCTCACCATCGCGCGCCGGGTCGAAGGTCGTGCCAGTCGAAATCAGACAGCGGAAATGCTGCTGCCGCCGCAGGACGCATGCGGGTGATCCGGCGTCATCGAGGGTCAGTTCCGAGCCGTACAGCGTCAGGTTGCCGGGATGACTGTCCAGCGACCAATCCTCGCTGCGCGGGTTGCGCAGGAAGTTCCAGTGCAGTGCCAGTTCGGGGATCGCGAAATCCTCGTGATAATCTTTGGTCTGCTCGTCGTCATACACCGGGGATTCGCCCGGCAGCGACTCGACCTCGACCGCCAGTTCGACCGGCCCGACCTGCGGCCAACCGGTTTTCGTCCACGTGACGGGCGCGAGGAACGTCTCCCGCCCCAGGTGATGATAGGGCGGCCAGGAGCGATTCTGCGGATTGGGCCGGATGCCCAGGCACACCAGCCACCAGTCTCCCGCCGGGGTCTGGATCAGATCGGCATGGCCGGTTGCCTGAATCGGCAGGTCGCTGCTGCGGTGCGTCAGGATGGGATTGTCCGGGCAGCTCTCAAACGGGCCGTAGGGCTGGTCGCTGCGTGCGATGGTGACCATGTGGCCGTAGCCGGTGCCGCCCTCGGCGATCAGCAGGTAATACATCCCATTGATTTTGTACAGGTGCGGCGCTTCGGGATACTGCCCGCCGGTGCCGGTCCAGATCAGGCGCGAGGCCGTCAACTGCTCCCCGGTCGTGATGTCGATCTCGAACTGGAAGATGCCGATTTTGGACTGGTTGCAGGTGAAATAGACCTTGCCGTCGTCATCGAAAAACAGCGAAGGGTCAATCGAGCGGCCTTCCCCGTGCTCGCTGCTAAACGGCACCCAGATCGGGTCGGACCACGAGCCTGCCGGGTCATCGGTCGAGACGTAGAAATGCCCGCCGTTCGAAACGTTGGTCGTCACCATGTAAAAGCGGCCATCATGATGGCGGATCGTCGGCGCGTAGATGCCGCCCGAACTCGGCGCGTGCTCCAGGGGAAGTTGTTCCGGGCGCGTCAGGCAGTGGCCGATCTGCCGCCAGTGCGCCAGGTCCCGGCTGTGGAACACGGGCACGCCGGGGAAATACTCGAACGAACTGGTCACCAGATAATAATCGTCCCCCACCCGGCACACGCTGGGGTCGGGATAAAATCCAGGAAGAACGGGATTTGTATATTTCGCCATAATGGATTCACCAGATTGTTTGCATGGTCGAGATGAGATGGGCGCCTATTTTACTCGCTTTCGTCGCGCCAGGCTTCATGATCAGTGTGGCACAGGCCGAAAACGCAGTTTCATAGGTTTCCCTCAGCGGCGGACGATCACCTGCACCTGCTCCGGGCCGTGCATGCCCAGCACTAGATTTTTTTCGATGTCAGCGGTACGGCTTGGGCCAGTGATGAAGGCGAGGTTCGAACTCTGCCGGATCGAATCGAACTGCGCGGCGCGCTGCTGCGCAACCCAATCTTCCAGGCGCGGCACGATCTGGTCCAGGGTGATCACCGCGAGGTGCAGGCGCGGCAGCACAGTGGGAATACGCCCCTTGCCCGGCGCGACGCTGACCACCAGTGACCCGGTTGCGGCGATGGCCCCATCCGCCCCGGTCAGGCCCACCGGGACCGGCTCGTATTCCTGAAGCCGCCCGGCGCGGTCGTCGCTCAGGTCGGGCACGAGCACGCTGATTCCAGCCTTCTGAAGCGCAGCCTCCAGACCCTCCACCGGGATATGCGCAAAATCCCAGGCCAGCACGGATTGTGCCTCGCGCGCCGCCAGCAGTTCCAGCACCTTCTTGCGCGCCGCCGCCTGCCCCTTGACCGGGAAGACTTCGCCGTTCAGCCGGACCAGTTCCTCGGTAAACCGTTCGAGCAGCGCCTCCGGCGATTCGTCGTCCAGCCGGGTGACCGGGCGGTAGGCTTTCGGGCGCGGCGGCGCATCGGGGAAGGGCGCGCGCGCAGCCCGCAGTTTGTTCAGAATTTTGTCGCGTGAGGTCGCCATGCTTGCTCCCAGGAGTCCACTTTCCAGAAACGATTTTACCCAATCCTGCCGGGCTGCCCACCCGATCAGGGATAGGGGATCAGCGCCGACAGGACGACGACCAGGACGAACCCGACCAGCAGCGAATACGAGTTGAGGTTGGCCGCCAGTTCCGCGTCCAGGTCTTCGTTGGCCGCGTAGATCAGCACCGTCATCCCGGTCGGCATCCCCGCCGCCATGATCACCACCAGCCGGTTGAGGCCGGTGAAGCCCAGCCCGGTCGCCACCAGCACCCCCAGCAGCAGACCCAGGCCCATGCGAATCACCAGCCCGATGGCGACCAGCCGGATTTTGTACAGGCGCGGCTCGATGTAGATGCCGAGCAGCAGCATGACCAGCACGATATTGGCATTAGCCGCCACGTCCAGTAGGTTCGACAGCGCTTCCGGCAGGACCACCCCGCCGTAATTGAGCGCCACCGCCAGCGGCAGCACCAGCAGCGGCGGCGACAGCAGCAGCCCACGCCAGTTGAC
>JAIOHO010000902.1 GCA_019912905.1 Anaerolineae bacterium | reverse complement strand
GCCTGATGATCGTCTTCGGCCTGTTCGCCACCTTCTGCGGCGGCCTGACCATCCTGACGCTGGCGGCCAGTGCCATTTTCGGCGCGCGTATCGAGCGCCAGCTTTCCGAGCAGGTGGCGGCGGTCGATGATTACCAGAACTTCGAGAGCACCTTCTATTATGATCGCAACGGGGTCGAACTTTACGAGGCGTTCAACGAAGGCCGACGCACCAATATCAGCATTCAGAACATCCCCCAGACGCTGATCGACGCCACCTTAGCCATCGAGGACGACAATTTTTATACCAACCCCGGCATCGACGTGCAGGCGACCCTGCGCGCCTTTCTGCAATATGCGGGCCTGGCCCAAGGCTCGTCGGGCGGCAGCACCATCACGCAGCAGTTGGTGCGCAACCTGCTGTTCGACCCGGAATATCGCGCCGAACGCAGCATCCAGCGCAAACTGGAGGAAATCGGGCTGGCCCTGGTGCTGACTCAGCGCAAAAGCAAGAACGAGATCCTTCAGTTGTATCTCAACGAGATTTACTATGGCAACCTGGCCTATGGCGCACAGGCTGCGGCGCGCACCTTTTTCGACAAGGATGTCAGCGAACTCACCCTGGGCGAGTCCGCTCTGCTGGCCGGTTTGCCCCAGGCTCCCGGCAATCTCGACCCGCTCAACCCGGACCCGACCATCCAGGCGGCGGTGGAAAACCGCTGGCGCACCGTGCTCGACCGCATGGTGACGGAAGGATTCATCACCGATGCGCAGCGCAACCAGACACTGACCGCAGGGCTGGTCTTCAAACAGCCGGATGTGCCTTTCCGCGCGCCGCACTTTACCGTCTTCGCCCAGACGGAGCTGGAACAGCTCATGCGCGCCCTGGGCCATGACCCGGAGATGATCACACGGGGTGGGCTGAAGGTCTACACCACACTCGACCTGCAAATCAACGAAATGGCCCAGACCGCCGTCCGCAACCAGATCACACGGCTGGCAGCCAACAATGTTTCGAATGGCGCGGTCATCGTGCTCAAACCACTGACGGGGGAAATCCTGGCGATGGTCGGCAGCGCCGATTACAACAACGACGCCATCGACGGGCGCGTCAACGTCACCATCGCGCCGCGTCAGCCGGGCAGCACCATGAAGCCGTTTAACTACTCGGCGGCGATGGAGCAGGGCATGTCCACCGCCGATGTCATCTGGGATACGCCGCTCAAGGTGGAAGGGCCGGGCGTACCCGCCGGATGGCCGCGCAATTACGACTCGCGTTATCACGGCCCGCTGCGGATGCGACAGGCGCTGGCGAACAGCTACAATATCCCAGCCGTGGCGACCCTGCGGCGCATCGGCGTCGAAAGCCTGCTGGCGATTATGCAGCGCTTCGGCGTGCGCAGCCTGGGCAACGACGCCAGCCGCTTCGGTCTGTCGCTGACTCTGGGCGGCGGCGAGGTGACACTGCTGGAACTGACGCGCGCCTATTCGGTGTTCGCCAACCAGGGGGCCTATGTGCCCACTACCTCGATTCTGTGTGTGCTCAACAGCAAGAACGAGATCATCTACCAGTACGAAAATAGTTGTCCGCGCGGGGACACGACCGGCAAGTCGGTCAACCAGCGTGGTTTCGGCACCCAGATACTCGATCCGCGCATCGCCTTTGTCATCAGCGACATCCTGGGCGATAATGCCGCGCGCACCCCGGCCATGGGCGGCAGCAGCCCGCTGTATACGCCCAATATTTATTCGTCGGTTAAGACCGGCACGACCGACGATGTGCGTGACAACTGGACCGTCGGTTATACGCGCAATATGGCCGTCGGCGTGTGGGTCGGCAACAGCAACGGCGACCCGATGGTCAACTCGTCGGGCCTGACCGGGGCCGCGCCGATCTGGAACAGCATCCTGACCACCATCTACAACAACACGCAGCTGCTGGTGAGCTTCGCCAGCGACGGCCAACTGCTCAACGATCAGCTCCAGCCGCCAGCGGGACTCAACCGGATGCGCCTGTGCGATGTCAGCCGCATGTTCGATCCGGTGATCCAGTGCAGCGCGACGGTCGATGAATGGGTGCTGGCGAGTCCGGCGGGGCGTCCACTGCCGGATGGTGGCATGGATTATCCGCAGCCGGTCGCGCCCCAGCCGCAGGCCCCGGTGACCAGCGGCCCTAATCTGGTTGAGGTTGAGCCGGGCATTTACCGCGTGCTGGCCCAGCGCATCCCGGCGGAAATTGCCAACCTCATCCAGTTCCAGGTGGGCGTCGGCCAGGCGGCCCCGCCCCCGCCAATCTACTGCCAGGTGCCGGTCGAACTCGGCCCGACGGCCATCAGCACCGGTGCTCAGGAACTGATGTTCATCGGCCCGCCCAGCAAACCGGAGGAAGCAGTCGAAGCCGAACGCTTCGCCCGCAATGCCAATCTCGCCTTTCTGCCGACGATCCAGTGCGACCCGACGCTGCTCCAGGGCAGCCCGCAGTATGGCCCGCCCGTCGTCACCGCCCTGATCACCTCGCCACCGCCCGGCTCCGTGCTGACCGGCGAGACGCCCATCATCGGCACGGTGCAGTTCACGCCCGACCAGGCGCTCTACTACAAGATCGAGGTCATCGGCGGGCCGTTCACAGATTGGGTGACGGTGGGCACGACCCACAGCGAAAGTGTGGTCAACGGTCAGTTGGAAAATCTGTACGTGCCGGGGTTGACGCCGGGCAATTACACTATGCGGCTGGTGCTGGTCGATAACGGCGGCGGCTTCCTGCAAACGCCTTACGAGGTGCCCTTCAGCGTGCCGTAATTCCTGGCCGCTGCATGAATTCCAACAGGATCTGGGCATTTGCCGGGTCATTCTTCGCCGGGCAGCTCTACGGAATATCGACCGCGCCCAGGTCGATGAAATCGAGGTTCGGCTGCGACTGCTGCGTCAATCGCACGCCGTCCGCCTGATCGTACAACCCGACGCGCAGGTGATAGCGGCCTGGCGGCAGATCCTCAAAAACGTGCTCGTCCAGCACGTATTCCCCGGCGGCCCACAGGCTGGTCGGATAACTGCCCGTCACCGGCATCACGTCGCGCTGGGCGATGATCGCGCCGGAGTCGTCCAGCACGTGCACGAACACGGTGTAATCGGTCTCGACTTCGACCAGTGCCTGCCAGACCAGCAAAAGCCGCAGCGTGGTCCCCTGCACGTCGATCCGGTAACCGTCCAGCGCCAGCGCCTCACCCAGGCGAACTTCCGACGGCAGGATGTCAGACGGCGGTTGGAATTGGCGCGGCAGCCCGGCGATTTCGAGCGGGCCAAGTTCGACTTCGGTTTCGCCAATGCGCATCACCAGCGTATAGGTCCCGGCAGGCTGTTCGCGCGGCAGTTGCCAGCGAGCGTGCTCGACCACGACTTCGCCCTCCCGCCACCGAATCGACGGATAGCGCTGTGGCCCGACCAACACATTGTCCTGAATCGACTCCTTACCATCCGTAGTCCGCAGAATCACGTCCAGCGGAAGGTCCGCCCGTTCGCCCTCGACCGCCGTCCCCTGCCAAACCAGCGTGATGGGCAGACTTTCGCCCGGTCGCCGCGTCAATGGAAAATCGCTCCAACCGAGCAGGCGCACACCCGGCGCAGCCTCGATCCCGGCGCGATGGTCGATGGACAGCGACTCAGGGTCGGGGAAACTGCTGGTGGGCAGTATCTCGATCTGTCCGGCGGTGGCCCACACGCCGCCGAATCCATAGGGCAGGTAATGATCGCTGGCGCGTGCCACCCAGGTCACTTGCATACGGAGGTTGCCCGGCGGCGTGCCCGGTGGGATGCGCAGGGTCATGCGCTGAATCAGCACTTCGCCCGGCTGCCAGCCGTCAGTATGACTCAGCGGCGTATCCGTCCGGCTCAGGACTGCGCCGCCGTTTTCTTCTACCTGCACAATCGGAGTCAGATCGGCATAAGCGGGGGTCTGATCGACCTGCCAGTACAAGGTCACCTCGCCCTCCGCTCCTGGAAAGACAGGGTTGGCCTGGGTGCCGAGCAGGGTCAGTGCTTCATTCCGCACCGTTTCCGGCGGGGCATCCAACGCAGGCAGCGGCAGATCCCCGGTCAGGTCATAGGCCGCGAACGCCGGGCCACCATCCGGCCCAGTCGGAATCCCGTCCATCGCCGCCGGTTCCAGCCACGCCGCCCAATCCGCCGGTGGCGGCGAACTGCGCGGAAAAATCACGACGGCCTCACGGCCCGGCGCAGGCCGAAACAGCGTCGTCTGCCCCAACCAGGTCACATCCGGCAGGTTGGCGATCCGCACGGTCGGGTGTTCGAGATGCTCCGAGGCGATCTGAACCCGCGTTCCGGCGTTCAGGTGTGCAGGCAGCCATGCGGTCGCCGCGGCCAGGTCTGCATCGGTTTCGTAAAACAGGTCGGCCCGACTCGCCCAATCGAAATATGTCCGCGCTACGGCGGCGCTGCCCAGGAGGATAGCCACCGTTGTCAAAGCAATCGAAGCTGGATGGAGATGGGCAAATCGGTTCAGCTTGAGTGCTGAGAATTTTCCCCTTCGCCCTGAGGGAGAAGGGGTCAGGGGATGAGGGCGTATCCAATGAGCAAGGGCTGATAAGACCCCCTCCGCGCCGACGCCGGGGACGACGAAAATCAGCGGGACCATGGCAATCGAGCGCATGTGGTTGGGTGGAAAGCTGCCGACCGAGATCACGCTGGGGAGGATCATCAGCGGAGCCAGCAGGGTTAGCCCATAGGCCGCGCGTTCCAGCGGTTGACCACTCCGCAGCAGGCGCACGATCCCCAGGCCGAGTCCGACCAGCAGCAGAATCCCCTCCGGTCCTGTGAAATACGGTCTGCCGGGCAGGTTGTAGCGCAGCAGCGGATCGCCCTTGAGGAAGAACATGCGCAGGTGCAGCCCGATGCTCTCTGCCAGGGTGACCGAGGATTCCGGCTGAGTCACTTCGTACAGGCGGCCCAGGAAGATGTCGGGATTCTGAAGGGCGTAGACGACCATCGGGGCGGAGGCCAGCGCCAGCGCGCCGAAAAAGACCAGCCCCTGCCGCAATCGCAGCCCACGCTGTTTGCCATCCAGCACGATCAGCAGCAGGCCGCCGATCAGCAGCCACAGGGGGAACAGGCGCGAGGCCATGTAGGTATACAGCGCACCCCCGGCCAGCACACCCCCCACGATCAGCCATCCAGTGCGCCGCCGCCGCAGGCCGTGCCACAGGCACCACAGGGCCAGCGCCTGCATCAGCGGCAGTGTGGGCGCGCGAAAGGCCTGGCGCGCCAGCAGCAGCAGCGGGAACGACAGCGCCATCAGCGCCCCGGCGGTCAGGCCGACGATGCGCCCACGCCGCCCGGCAAACAGCGCGCGTCCCAGGGCGATGGTCGCGGCAATGGTCAGCAGGCTCAGGAAGACATTCGCCAGTTGCAGGCTGAAGCGGCCATCCTCCACCCACCAGAACAGCGGTGTGCTCAGGTCGTAATACAGCGCCTCACGGCCCTGATAGCTGGGGACGATCGGGAAATAATTGGCCCCGCCAAAGGCGATACTGCGCGTGATGAGCACGTTGGCCGCTTCATCGTAATGTGGGCCGGGAGGATAGCTATGGAGCTGCCACAGCCGCAGCGCTGCCGCCGTGAGCAAAATCAGGGTGATCAGAAACCAGTCGGAATGCCGTCTCATGAGTCTGCCACATCACGCGAACGGCAGGTAAGCGTAGCGTGCGTCTGAACACGGCGCAAGGGCATAAATGAGTCTTGCAGCAGGCATAGCGCTATGTTAAGATACGTTCACCTGCCAAGGTAGCTCAGTTGGTAGAGCATCGCACTGAAAATGCGGGTGTCCCCAGTTCAAGTCTGGGCCTTGGCACACCACAGCCCACCAAGCGTTGGGCTGTTTTGTTTTCCCAGCTAAACCTCATGGCTACGATCATCATTTTTATACGAAATTTATGAAGGTCGCGACTATAATGTAATATGCTGGTACATATTTCAATGATCTGAATCCTAAATTTGTGCAGAGGAAAGTGCCTATGCGTTTACGAACCAGTCTTATTCTGTGCCTGCTGCTGTTGGGCACAATCCTTTTCGCGCCGCGAACACCCGTCATCGCGCAGGACACCTGCCCCGTGCTGGTGCAGACCGCACTCGAACAGATGGGCCAGAATTGCAGCGGCGTTGGCCTCAACAGCGCCTGTTACGGCTATACCCGCGTCGATTCGACCTTTGTGGTGAACACCCCTGCCGATTTTTTCAGCCAGCCTTCCGATCAGGCTCAGCTTGCCCAGATGGAGACGATCAGCACCCGACCGCTCGATCTTAACCTCGATCAATGGGGCATCGCCCTGATGAACCTGCGAGCGAATGTCCCCGGTGCGCTGCCCGGTCAGGCGACCGTGTTTATGCTGATGGGCGATACGGAAGTGGATAACGCCGTGCCTCCCGACGCAATGCTGCCGGAAGTCGATCCGGTGGAAACCCGCACGACCGCCGAAGCGCGCCTCGCCAGCGGACCGGCAGCCAATGCCAATCGTGTCGCGCTGCTGGCCTCCGGCGCGCGCATCCAGGCGCAAGGCCTCAGCCCGGATGGGGATTGGC
>JAIOHO010000901.1 GCA_019912905.1 Anaerolineae bacterium | reverse complement strand
CGCATCACCGCGCTCAACCTGACCGGCACCGAGATGATCGGCCCTGCGCCGTGCTTTTTTGGCAAAATCGACAACATCTACCGCTGGCACCTGCTGCTGCGCAGCCCGGACCCGACTCTGGCGCTGGAAGGTCTCGATCTGCCAGCCACCTGGCAGGTGGACATCGACCCGGTCAGCGTGCTGTGAGTCAGGTAATTGAGTAAAATTATTATATATTTTATCAGTACATAGTTATAATAAAGGTTGAGTACATCTAATATGAATGACAATCAGCGCCCACAAATTCCAGAGAAAATCAAGAGAAGCGTTCGGCAACGTTGCGGTTTTGGTTGTGTTGTATGTGGGCTGCCTATATATGATTACGATCATATCTACGGTTTCAATGAAGAAATTGGTCACATCGCTGATGAGATTACTCTGTTATGCCCACAGCATCATAGAGAGAAGACTGTTGGCTTGTTAACAACAGAGCAAGTTCTTAAAAAGAACAACGATCCAATAAATCGTAGGCGCGGATTTAGCTCACCCTATCGCCTAAATTTCGAAGGACATAAGCCCGAAGTCATGTTGGGCACCTGCAAATGCTACCCGCCTGAAGGTAGTTTGAGTTCTCATTTCATTATTCCTATCGTGATCAACGATGTTCCCGTAATAATGTTCAAGTTTGTCGAAAATCAATTATTGTTTGATTTACAGCTTCGAAATGCAGTTGATGAACCGTTGCTGTTGATTAGGGACAATGTGGTGCAATATGCATCTCATCAGTGGGACATAAAATTTGTAGGCCAACGGTTGACAATTAGAGAGAAACTCACGCCAATTTCGCTTTCCATTCTATTTAAAATGCCAAATCGTGTTGTGATAGAACGGGCCGAGTTTTACGTCAACGGCATCAATTTTAGAGTAACGAAAGATTCGCTCCAATTTCCTGCAAGACGTATTATGTTTTCATATATCGAAATAGAAGGTAATGTAATGTATACAATAGGGGAATATACGTTACCGTTCCAGGCAGCTTTCAACATTGAGTTGCCAGAGCAATGAGTGCCTCAAAAGACTATCACTCAATAAGTCACTCTTCCTGTTTCCAGATGATCTCACATCACCACCATCAACTGTAATCTTGCGCTAGATTGATCTTAGGACCATTGAGGCCCGACGGCGTTGAATTCTCGTGTACAATAGAGGCGCTAGCGTCTGGAGGGACGTGTATGTCCAACCGCACCCGTTTATCGGTTTCGACATGGAGTTTGCACCGGGTCCTCGGCCCGGTTTTTTGGGATTCACCGGCCAAACCACGACGCACCCCGGAAGAGCCTTACGGTCCCGGCACCATGACGCTGATCGAGATTCCGGCGAAAATCGCCAAACTGGGCATTCGTACCCTGGAAATCTGCCATTTTCACCTGCCCAGCCGCGACATTGCCTACCTCAACGATCTGCGCGCCGCGCTCGAAGAAGCCGGGGTCGAATTATTCTCGCTGTTGGTCGACGACGGCGACATCACCAACCCGGAGCATGCCGACCGGGATATGGACTGGATCAGCGAGTGGCTGGAGACTGCCGCCGCGCTGGGTGCAAAGTGCGCGCGGGTGATTGCCGGGAAGACGGTCGATGAAAGCGCGCTCGAACGCAGCAAAACGCACCTGTGCCGGTTGGCGGATGTGGCTGAAGCCAACGGTGTGCGCCTGATGACCGAAAACTGGTTCGGCGTGCTGTCCAAACCAGATCGTGTGCTCACCCTGCTCGACACCCTCGAAGGGCGCGTGGGGCTGTGCGCCGACTTTGGCAACTGGAAAGTTCTGAGCAAATTCGATGATCTGGCTCAGATTCTGCCGCGCGCGGAATCGTGCCATGCGAAATGCAGTTTTAATGCGACGATGGAGCCGGATACCGAGGACTTTCTGCACTGCCTCGACCTATCGGCTGAAGCCGACTTTAGCGGCCCCTACACCCTCATCTATGATGGCCCGGGTGACGACGAGTGGGCTGGTATCAAACTGGAACGACAGCTCGTATTGCCATACGTCAGCTGAGCATCCTGTCATCAAATCTTAGAAACGCATTCCCTGCCGCCTGATCTTGCCGTAAGTGCATGCCGCGTGGGTCCCCAACAGGCAGGATATCGTTCAAATAGTCCGAATAGTGGGGTCCGTGAATCACCGATGGACATCAAAGATCAAAACGTCGCTTACCTGAGTCCGACCGAAATCTACGAAATTGCCGAACAAGCCCTGGGGCAGCGCCCCAACGTGCGCGACCGGCACTTGCTGCGCGCGGCGGCGGCCCGTCCCATGCTGTTTGCCTTCGGCCAGGAGGCTTATCCCACCCTGCTGGACAAAGCGGCGGCGCTTCTGCACGCGCTGGCGGCTCATCACCTGTTTTACGACGGTAACAAGCGCACGGCGACCCAGGCGACCATTCGCTTTCTGCAAGAAAACGGACTTGAGCCGCGCTGGAGCAATCAGGAAATCTACAGCTTTGTGCTGGAAATCGCCCAGAGCCAGCACGATGTCGAGTCCGTGGCCCAATGGCTGGGCGAGCATACGACCTGCAAAGACGATGCGTTATCTCACCTCCGATGAACTAATCTATATCCACGAGCAGCTGCCCGCCCGCGAACCGATTCACAAAATCTTGCAGGGTCGGCAGAAAGTCCGCGATATGGACCTGCTGGAAAGCGCGGTCGGACGGCCCATGCAGACGGTGTTCGGCGAGGACGCCTACCCGACGATTCAGGCTAAGGCGGCTGCGCTGCTGCATTCCATCGCCCGCAATCACCCCTTTGCCGACGGCAACAAACGCACGGCCACCATCGCCGCCATCTGGATGCTTCAGGTCAACGGCTTGCGCGTCAACTGGCAGCCTGAGGAGGCCCTCCAGCGGATTCTGGACATCGCCGAAGGCCGCAGCACGGTGGCCGACCTCGCCACCTGGCTGCCCTGGGTGCCGGGCACGCCTTCGCCCGAAGAAGACGCGGAAACCGACATGGCCGCCATCAGCCAGATCATGACCGACCACCACTGGCTGTTGAGCGAACTCGAAAAACAGTAGGATCGCCCGCCAGGGTTATCCCAACCGCCGATTCCGTGCCTCATCCTCCGCCAGCAGCCGTTCGATTTCAGCGTATTCCAGATCATCGACGTACCGGGTAATCGCCGCTTGCAGATACCCCGGCAGATCAGGATGCAGCGCCTGGAAGAACGTGATGAAGTCGGGATGGGAATTGTAGGCTTCGCCCAGCCCACGCAGAATATCGAGAGTCGGCTCGTAAAAATAACGCAGGTGATGCTGCCAGCGCATCAGGAGTTTCTGCACGTCCGGGCTGTGGGCGGGCTGCCCATCCGCCAGCGCCTGGGCCAGTTTCTGGTAAATCTGCCCGCCTTCCTCCTGAATGGCCTCGCGCTGAATCTCGCTGTAGCTTTCCCAGCGCCGGATCGATGCGTTGACCGTCTCCGGTCCCCACTGCAAGCGCGCTTCCCGCTCGTACTGCTTCTGCTGTTCGTCGCTGAAGCGCTGAAAGGTGTGCTTTTTGCCCATAGCCTGTTCTCCTATCCACGTGCAGTCTACATCGTAGACTATGACGCCGGGTCAGAGTCAAGCGGGAGCGAGCAGGGGTCATTCCTTTTCGTAGGGCACCCCATCGGCGGCAGGCGCGCGCGACCGGCCCACCAGACCCGCCAGCACGATCACCGTGACGATGTAGGGCGTCATCTGCAAAAACTGCGGCGGCAGGGTGATGCCGAGGATCTGGAAGCGGGTCTCCAGCGCACTGGAAAAGCCGAACAGCAGCCCGCCGCCGAAGGCCCCAAACGGCAGCCATTTGCCGAAGATCATGGCGGCCAGCGCGATGAAGCCGCGCCCGGCGGTCATGTTATCGTCGAACGTGCCGGTGGTTTCCAGTGTCAGCCACGCGCCTGCCAGTCCTGCGATCATGCCGCCGATGAGGACGTTCATCCAGCGGGTGCGGATCACGTTGATGCCCAGGGTATCCGCCGCGTGCGGATTCTCGCCCACTGCCCGCGTGCGCAGGCCCCAGCGGGTGTAAAACAGGACGACATGTGTCAGGATGAGCAGCACGAACATCAGATAGAAAATCGGCTTGCCATCGAAAAAGATTTCCCCCACGATTGGGACGTCTTTCAGAATGGGGATCGGCAGCGCCCGGATCGTCTCGCGCCCGGCGTCCTGCGCCGCCAGCAGCACTTCGCGCCGCATAAAGCTGGTCAGGCCGACGGCCAGGATGTTAATCACCGTGCCGCTGACGATCTGATCAGTCTTGAAGGTGATCGACAGCCAGGCATGCAGCATTGCCATCACCCCACCCGCCAGCAC
>JAIOHO010000900.1 GCA_019912905.1 Anaerolineae bacterium | reverse complement strand
GGCTTCAGGGTCCGGTCGCCAGTCTGATCGGCCAGCGGCTCGGCTCGTTAGAAAGTGTGTTCATCATTCATCTCAGCGGTGCGGTCGTATCGGCGATACCGCTGCTGGCGGCGGGCGGCGGGGCCTTAGGCCGCTGGCAGGAACTGCCCTGGTACGCGTTTCTGGCAGGTGTTCCCGGCATCGTCATCGTCAGCGCCACCAATCTGACGATCCCGCGCCTGGGTGCGACCACGACGATTGCGCTGGTGGTGGCCGGTCAGCTCATCATCGGCCTGCTCATCGACCATTTCGGCCTGCTTGGAGTGCTGGCACGCCCCTTGGACCTGTCCCGTTTAGCCGGGGTGCTGGTGCTGTTCGCGGGCGTCTACCTGCTCATGCGCTAAATATGATGGAAGCTCAGGGTGCTGAGGGGAAAAACAGGCAGATAGGTTGTTTCGACTCCTTGCTCAGGACTCAAACCTCAGCACTTTGTACTCCGATTTCTGAAGCTACAGCGAAACACGCCCTAACGCAGACATTTCGACTGAATCAAGGATGGACCTCATGAAACTGCTCTCGGTCAATGTGTCTAAACCCATCGAAATCCCCTATCGCGGCGAAACGCTGCGCACCGGCATCTACAAAAAGCCCGTGCCAGGCCGGGTGATGCTGCGGGCCTTCAACCTGGAGGGCGATGGTCAGGCCGACCTGACAGCACACGGCGGCGCGGACAAAGCCGTGTACGCCTATCCCTTCGAGCATTACACCGCCTGGGCGCGTGAATTGAAGCGCGGCGACTTTGCCTTCGGCCAGTTCGGAGAAAACTTCACCGTTGCGGGCCTGCTCGAAGATCAGGTCGGTATTGGCGATGTCTACCGCATCGGTGGCGCGGTCGTCGAGGTGACTCAGCCGCGCGCACCCTGCTATAAACTGGCGCATAAGATGGGCCTGCCCAACTTTGTGAAAACCTTTACCCGTTCGGAGCGCTCTGGTTTTTATCTGCGGGTGCTCGAAGAAGGCGAAGTCGAAGCCGGGGATGCCATCGAACGACTCGTTGCTGAGCCGGAGCAGATGTCGGTGCAGGCCGTGTTCCACCTGCTGTTCTTCGATAAGGGCAACGTGGCCGAAGCGGAACGCGCCCTGCGCATCCCGGCGCTGGCAGGGGCCTGGCGCGAGATCATCGAGCGGATGATCCTGGATCAGTAGGCGGTTCGGGCGACTATCGGGCAGCCTCTGGCAAAACCGGGGGCTGTCGTTTTGGTTTAACCGCTCCGCACAGATGACCGGGTTGGCTGATGGCCTCATTTGATTCATAATCACCCCTCGGGACTTACCATAAACAGAATGCGGAGGAGAAACGCATGGAACTCGGCATGATTGGCCTGGGGAAGATGGGCGCGAATATGGCCGTGCGGCTGATGGGCAGCGGACATCAACTCGTCGCCTATGACCTGAACGAAGAGGCGATCAAGGGCGTCGAATCTGAGGGCGCGGCGGGTGCCCGCACTCTGCAAGACCTCGCAAATCAACTGGCACAGCCGCGCGCAGTGTGGGTGATGGTGCCTGCCGGAGATCCGACCGAAGAAACCATCTTTGCGCTGGCAGATGCGCTGGAATCCGACGATCTGATCATTGACGGCGGCAACAGCAATTACAAGGACACCCTCCGGCGCGGCGCAGCCCTGAAGGACAAAGGAATCCATTTTGTCGATGTGGGCACCAGCGGCGGGGTCTGGGGCCTCAAGGAAGGCTACAGCATGATGGTCGGCGGCGAATCTGAAGCCGTCAAGCGCATCCGCCCGGTGCTGGAAACGCTGGCTCCCGCCCCGGATCAGGGTTGGGGGCACGTCGGGCCGGTGGGGGCCGGGCATTTCGTCAAGATGGTGCACAACGGCATCGAGTACGGCATCATGGAAGCCTATGCGGAAGGCTTCGAGCTGATGCGGGCCAAACACGAGATGAACCTCGATATGCACCAAATTGCCGAAATCTGGCGCTTCGGCAGCGTCATTCGCTCCTGGCTGCTCGATCTGACCGCGCGGGCGCTGGCGGATAATCCCAACCTGGATGGCATCGCGGCCTTCGTGCCTGATTCGGGCGAGGGCCGCTGGACGGTGGTCGAGTCGATTGACCTGGGGGTGCCGATCCCGGTGATTGCATTGGCGCTGCAAGAGCGCTTCCATTCCCGCGAGCAAATGCCGTTCAGCGACAAGCTGCTGGCGGCCATGCGCCATCAGTTCGGCGGCCACGCCATCAAGAAAGCTGGCGAGTAGCTACAAGTCGTCCTCGTCCTCTTTTTTCTTGCCGTAGAACAGGGGCGGATCTTCGAGGGAGCGCTTGGCGGCTTCGGCCAGCGCCGCGCCGAAAGGCACATAATCCGGCAGGGTGTAGGCGAACGTCTCGGCTTCGGGATCTTGCAGCCAGCGGAAGCGGACCACGCCGCCTGACTCCGGGTCGTCGATGCGGCGCATCACTTCCAGGTCCTGAACCTGTTCCAGGGGCACCACCCGCCGCACCTGCTCGCCTGCCAGCATCACCAGCGCGCAGGGCGTCAGGTACAGAGTCAGGGGATCGGCACTGGCAGTCCAGGCCCCATACAGGTCCTGCTCGACCGGGAGGGCCGGGGCCGGGCCATAATGCACGTAGGGCCGGTGGCGGCGGTAAGCCTTGACCTGCTCCGGCATGGCGATCTGTTTGATGGCGCGCACGAATGACTGCATGGTGTAGTGGGAGGTCCTCAG
>JAIOHO010000899.1 GCA_019912905.1 Anaerolineae bacterium | reverse complement strand
GTCATCAGGAAGGTATAAGCCGGGGTAATCAGCACGGCGTCTTTTTTGTCGATGGCCCAGTCGCGCAGGTACTGGTTGGCAATCACGCCGGAATCGACCAGCCGCACATACTCGATGGATACGGGTAGATCCGGTTCGATTTTGCCGACTGTCTGGCGGAACTCGCGGGCCGAGTCGATCAGGTTGGCGGCGGTGTTGGCGGCGTCGAAATGGGCGTGGAAGCCGAACTTCGGCTGCGACAGCACCTCGCCGAACAATTTGCTGAAGAAGGCATCCAGCGGCAGGGGGTCGGATTCGCGGTAGGCTTCCAGCCACTGGCGCAGAATCTCGTAGCGGTTGGCGAGTTCGAAGGTGATGCGATTCTGAACCGCCGCGTCGCGGATGCGCTCGAACGGGATCAACTGCCCCTCGCGGTAAAGCACGTCGGCCAGCAGGCGGGCGCGAACCAGATCGAGGCCGTCGATGGCGGCGATCAGCGCGTGGGTGATGTCGAGCAGATAGGGCGGCATGTGCCACTGCGGGTGAGCCAGCTTCGCCAGGGTAATCAACGTGCGGGCGGCGGGTTCCTCGCGCAGCGCCCGCGAGGGTCGATGCGACCGGTGCGGGATCTGGCGCTCATCCAGCTGGGTTTGCAGCGAAAAGCGCAGGGCATCCGGCAGGTAAGCGGACAGGATGACGATCTCGCGCGGGGAGACGCCGTCATCGCGGATGAGCGAGGCAATGTGGTCGGCGGTCCAGTCGAGGATTTGCGGGAAAAACCTGTTTTCGTCGTGGCTTATATCCGGGTAGCGGATGGCGTCGTGGGCGTCGCCTTTGCCCGAACCTCGCCCAGTTTCGTCGCGCTTAAGGCTGTGCGCCATTTCGTGCTGGAAGGCTTCGACGTCGGGCGACATGACGCGGTGGTTATCGAGATCGACATGGACTGCGCATTGTTCCCGAAAGCGCAGCGCCTGTTGGGGATCAGCCCCCAGAAAGCGGCGGTAACCGGCGTCGGTGTCGTAGATCAGGACCGCCGAGTCGCACAGGGGGAGCCAGTCGGCCAGCAGGTCGTGGGTGGCCGGGTTGTCTTCTTCCAGATTGTCCACGATCAGGTGGCGGTAGCGCTGGATCAGGTACTGCCGGACGCGGTCTTCACTGCGCCACAGGCGGCGGAACAACTCGATCTGAAGCGAAAAATCGAGCAGGTTATTTTCCAGGCAGCGCTGACGAAAGAGCGAGGCGCACACCTGGGCATCGGTGTAGATGTGCATCTGCTCCGGCTCACGATTTTGTGAAGCCAGAATGAGGCGCTCACCGATGGATTCGTAGGGAAAGCCGACCAGCGCCGCTTTGTTGAGGTTGTCGAGAATCTGAGTATACAGGCGGCTGCGGTTGATGTGCGGTTCGCGGAACAACTGCCGCCGTTCGATTTCTGGCTCGACGAAGCGGGTCATATAATACTGCGCCATTTCCAGGCTGAGGAAGCGCGGGCGGCCAAACGGTCTGCCGACCCCGGCTTCCTCGGCAATCAGCGGCCAGAACAGATCGACCGTCTGGAAGGCGAGGCGGCCAATGGTCGTCGTGTGGATGTCGCCGCCGGTTTTGACCCGCGACCGGCGCAGCGCCTCCCGGTAGGGGACGGCCAGCGTCGCCTGCGGCACCATCACCAGGATGGTTTCGGCCTGGACGCCGCTGCGAATCAACTGCTTGATGCGCTCGATAGCGGCGGTGGTCTTGCCCGTCCCGGCAGGTCCCTCCAGAAAGAGGGTCGTGTCAAAATGATCGTTCGCGACGATCTGCTGTTTCTTGAGCAGGCGCATCGGCCCCTCCCGACTGACGAGGGAAACGAACAATTGTTCCTATATTTTAACCGAGATGCGGGGATTGCCCAAGTCCCAGGCGGTTCTGGCGGGTGCATTTCATTTTGGGGGCAGAGCAGCTGCTGCCATGTCTGGAGTTTTAAACTCCAGGCTGCTCGAAAGCCGGGAAGCCCGCTGAACTCGACTTTATCCATTTGGTGGACGAAAAAGGGCGGGCAATGTAAGCTGATTTCTTGTTCAAGGAGAATCATATGC
>JAIOHO010000898.1 GCA_019912905.1 Anaerolineae bacterium | reverse complement strand
GAATAAGCGCGGGCTGGCCTTGCGCAACTGGCAGAATATCCCCGTTACACAGGGGCCAATCCGTGCATGCCAGGGTCGCACCGCTGCCGCGAACCAGCGCGCCCGTCAGAATGATGACCAGCGAAAGGGTCGTCGTCAGGTAAATCAACAGGGACACCGGATCGGACTGTAGGCGCGCGTCGGGTTGATAGATAGACGTAACCGCCGCGATGAGCAGGGCCGCCAGCAGCAGCATGGCTGTGCCCAGATGCAGCGCCACCATCGTCGGCGGCAGTTCCAGCAGCACTACGACGGCGCCCAATGCGCTCTGGATAAAGAATAGGAAGGCCGCTGCGCCCACGGCCAGAAACGCAAAATGCTGCTCGCGCCGCAGCCGCCAGCCCGCCGCCAGTGTCGCCAGCCCCATCACCCCGATGGATGCGGCAAACAGGCGGTGCAGCCATTCGATCCAGGCCGTCAGGTTGTCCAGTGGGGGCAGAACCCGGCCCGCACACAGCGGCCAACTATCGCCGCAGCCGAGGCCCGAATCGGTGACCCGCACGACCGCACCGAACACAATCAAGCCGACCGTCAGCAGTGCGGTGGTCATCGCCAGCGTGGAAAACAAGCGGGTCGATCGAGCCTCTGGTTCCTGCATCACGCTTCACTCACTTTACTGATCACCACCCGCCGTGACCGCATTTTCAGTCGCGTGGGCCTGTTTGACGCCACGGTGCAAAAACCACATCACAATCATAATCGTGACCGCCATCCCGATCAGGTTAAACAGAACAAACCCAATAAAGATGACCAGTTGTTCAGCCTGCCAGGGAGCCGCCGAGAGGGTCGAGGCATCGGGGCTGGTGGTTTGCATAATGAACAGTGGGTTACTGCCACCGCTCATCAACTGCGTGGTCAGGCCGCCCCCAATCAGCAGCAGAAGCACAAGTCCAACGACAATCGCCAGTCTGTTCACCGGGACCTCCCTACGAAGTTCAATAAGAATATCTGTCAGCCATCCTTACAGATTGTACCTTTTGTCACAACTCGAAGCAAGTCTTTTATACCGCGTCGCTGCTCGAATCGACTTCGCGCGAACCGCGCGATTCCTGGGTGTTGTCGTCAATATCGTCCGATTCTTCGATCGATGCTTCATGAATGATGCGGTCCTGCGTGTCACTGCCTTCACCGACCTGACGCGCGTGCGCGCCCACCATATCCACGCCTTCGCTCTGTCGGCCTTTGCGCGGAACGGTGAAGCTGAATGTGCTGCCTTCTTCTTCGACACTGCTGACCCACACGTAACCCTGATGCTTATCGATAATCGCCTTGACGATCGCCAGCCCCAAGCCGCTGCCGGAGGCCCGCGTCTTGGCGCTGTTTCCGGCGCGGAAAAACTGATTGAAGATATGCGGTTGATCCTCTTCGGGAATACCCACCCCATTATCCCGAATATCCACCCGCACAAAATCTGGCTGATTGCTCACGACAATCCAGATCGATCCCTGTTCCCGGTTATATTTGATCGCATTGGTGAGCAGATTGTTGATGACCTGGCCGAGTAAACGGCGGTCACCATGAACGAGGCTTAGCCCTGGGTCAATCTGGACATGGATCGTGATACCCGACTGCCTGGCCTGACCTTCGACGAGGTCCACCGCACTGCGCGCGATAATCCCCAGGTCGCAGTCAGCGTATTGCAGCGCTTC
Source organism: Anaerolineae bacterium (assembly GCA_019912905.1). Lineage (GTDB taxonomy): Bacteria > Chloroflexota > Anaerolineae > Aggregatilineales > Phototrophicaceae. Next base: position 1,050 of record JAIOHO010000898.1, on the reverse strand, counting down.
GCCTTTTTCCAGGCGCGACATTTCCAGCATGGCCGTAATCAGGCCTTCCATTCGGTCCAGACCGGCCACGGCTCGTGCACAGTATTTAGCCTGGACTTCGTTCAGGCTGCCCGCCTGCGGCAGAAGTTCAAGATACCCGCGCACGGCACTGATCGGCGACTTGAGATCGTGAGCCACTACCGACAGCAGGTCACTGCCGAAGATATCCTCTTCGCTCATTCACGCGCCTCCGACAGCAGTAGAGCAGGAATAGTATTCAATGCATAGGCCAGGCGCGTGCCAGGCCAGGTAAGCAGCGAGCCATCCACCAAATGAACCCGGCCCGTGCGCGCGGCGGGTACATCCAGGGTGGTGAACATGGGCAAATGCGCATCGGAAAATGCAAGCGGTTTGCTCGGCAGCAGGATGACATCTGGCTGGGCAGTCACGACTTCCTCCAGTGTGATGCGCGGATAGCGAGTAGCCAGCCCCTCGCTATGTTCAGGGGAATGAGCTTCTGATTCGCTCCGATCCGCACTCAAGGAATGCCGCTGGTGGTCTGAAAACACATTCAGTCCGCCGCAGACACGCAGCAAATCATGACTGTAGGTATCGCCATTGAAGGTCATCAATGGATCGAGCCAGATAGGTGCAAACACCCGCGTCGGATGATCCTCGCTTTCGCGGCTGATCCCGGCAACCCAATCCAGTGTTTGCTCGATCAGGCGCACCCGTGGGACCATCGCCGGTTCGTCAAAAACCTGCATTAGATTCCAGAGCAGGTTGATCGCCTCCGCGACCGTTCTGGGAAACGTCGCCCACACCTGAAGTCCCGCATCACGCAGCTTTTCCACATCTTCGCGCCGGTTTTCATCGACATTGGCGATTACCAGATCCGGCCTGAGTTCGAGAATACGTTCAATATCCGGGTTTTGGGTTCCACCAATCCGCGGCAGCTGCGCAACACCGGCCTGCGGATAGATACAGGAATCGGTCACACCGACCAGCCGCTGTCCAACGTTCAGGTCGAAAAGAGATTCGGTAATGCTGGGAACCAGGGAAACGACTCGG
>JAIOHO010000897.1 GCA_019912905.1 Anaerolineae bacterium | reverse complement strand
GTTTTCGAGCAGACCCAACGCCTGAGCGCCCGAGCTAGCCAGTTTGACTTCCAGCTTCTCACGTTCCAGAACGCGGCCCAGCGTCTCCAGAACTTCAAGATCATCATCCACTGCGATCACGTATGGCACTAGTCATTACCTTTCTTGACCGGTAAACGAACAAGAAAACGCGTACCTCTGCCGACAGCGCTTTCGACCGAGATACTGCCTTGAATACGTTCGACGACCTGGTGACAAATGTGCAGACCAAGTCCCGTGCCTTCTCCTACCGGTTTCGTCGTAAAGAAGGGCTTAAAAATCTCCCCCTGGATCTCTTCTGGTATCCCAGGACCATTATCTGATACGTAAACCCAGATATCATCCGCGCCGGACTGATAAAACACTTCGATGCCGATCTCCGCCCCTGCCTGCCCGATCAAGGCGTCGTGGGCATTCAACAGCAGGTTCAGCCAGATGTCATCCAACTGACCCTGCACCGCCATCACGTGCGGCAGATGCTCCGACGGCAGCCGTGACCAGACCCGGATATGATCCTGTTCGATGTGCGATCGCACCAGCGACAGAATACCTTCTATTGTATCCACAACATCAATTGGCTCAACCGGGGCATTCTCCTCCACGGGGCGGGCGGTCGCCAGCAGCCGGCGAACCACACTCGCCGCACGTTTGCCCGCACGCGAAATCGCCTGCAAAGACCGAAAATTAGGCGAGTCCTGCGGCTCATCCAACAGCATCAACTCGGTATCCACGAGAATGGTCGTCAGCGGGTTGTTGATCTGGTGCGCCACCGCAGCCGCCAACTCGCCCATCGCGGACAGCCGAGCCGTCTGAATCAGACGATCCTGGGTATCCTTTAGCTCCTGCAAGCTGAATTCCAGATCATGAACGAGGCGGGCATTTTCCAGCGCAGTCGCCGCCTGTGCCACGATCGCCCGGCCCATATCCACTTCCCGCTCGTTAAAAACCCGTGCATAGCGGGTATCTCCAAACAATACCAGCCCATTCGACTGACCGCGCTGGACCAATGGCAGCGCCAGGATCGCATGGCTGCGGGTCGATTCCAACAGCATCCGCGCCCCATTTCCGGCAGCCTTCCCATTGGACTGGCTGTTCAGCATCTGCTGATTTTCCACGACTGCACGCAGATCAGGATAGTCTTTCAGGTCAATGACCGGATAAGGCTTCCTCAGCCAGACACCCGCACCCGCCGCCGCCTGTACGGTCAGCGATTTGCCCTGCGGCGGCACCAGCGCCAGTTCGCTCCAATCCGCGCCCAGATGCCGGTTGACATTCTCAACCATCCGCAGCACCTGCGCGGGCGGCGTCTGACCATTCGAAGTGCTGATGACCATTAATCCTTCCAGCCCGAGGTGTTTGACCTGCTGGATCATCTTGGATGACGGGGGCTGTTCTGGTGCCTCGACATAAAACGATCGCACCAGGCCCAGAACCTGCCCGTCTGCGCGGACGGGAATCAGCAGCATAGTATGGACGCCAGCGGGCAGCGGCATGTGCTCCGCATCGCCGCGGTTCACCTGCGTATATTCCTGGTCCAGAACCGCGCGCCGGACTTCTTCCGTCGGGCCATGACCGGCCCGCCAAACTGCGTGCTGATACTGCACCATAACCCGAAGTTGACTGGTTTCAGGCAGCCACTCCATAATCGCGGACCAGCCCACATTAAGCACCCGCACCAGCTGCATGCAGATATTGGGCAGGGTTTCGTAGAGCGCCACCGATGCATTCACAAACTCGCTGGCCTCGACCAGAGTCTGAAGCTCACGCGTGCGTTCGAGGGTCTCCTCATGCACGCGGGCGTTTTCAATCGCTACCGCCGCATACGACGCCAGATTAGACAGCAGGCTGAGGTGTCGCTGCGTAAATTCGTTATCCCCGGTCTTGTTGTTTACGCCCAGGACGCCAATGGCTGTGCCCTTAAGTAGGATGGGCACATACAGCAGCGAATTGACGAAATACTGGGTTTTGACCTTCTGCGGCCCCTGCGCGCCAATCAGCACCGGCTGAGCGGAATTAAACACCTGACCGGCCAGCGTGTCGTCGGTCTTGATGCGAAAATTCTGCGCAACCTCATCGTCGATGCCCACGCGCGCCCGCAGGTACAGGCGGCCCGCTTCATCGTCAGGCAGCAGAATCATGCCTTCTTCCGCCCCAGTCAGGCGGCGTGCAGCCCCCACCACCCGGTTCAGCACCTCGCTCAGGTCGAGGACTTCGGTCAGCGACTTACTGAGCGAAAAAAAAGTCTCAACCTCACCGTCATAATCCGGCAGGGCGATCTGGTGGTTCGCACCATCGCCCAGAACAGCCATCATACTGCGCCAGATGGTGCGCTCATCCAGCCCGCCTATCACCATTTCGACCGGAGGCTGCACATAATCGACCGGCATCCCCTCCGCGGCAAACACCACCAGCGGCACCCGTTCGGACTGCTGAAGCGCCTGGATGGTGTATTCGCCGGTCAGACGATCGAACAGGGCCGCATCCACCAGTGCCAGATCGACACTTTCATGCTCCACGATATGCAGGGCATCACGATGGCTAAACGCGCCGCGCACCATCCAGCCGCTGGGTTTCAGGGCCTGCTGGGTGCGTTGAAGGACTTCATAATCACCGGCGATTACCAGGATCTGGCGCTTGATCGTATCGGACATGGCGGCTACTTCTTACTCAATCGGTCCCGGCGGCGGGCCAGATCATCCTCGATCGCGGCCTCGTCCATGTCCGGTGTTTGCGGGGCAGAGACTTCATCCGGCGCAGCGGTTGGCCCAATCATCTCGCTCAATTCATTGATTCGTTCGCGCATCTCAGCCAGCACATCGGCCACCAGCTTTCCGGCGCGTTCCAGGGCGTCCGAAGACTCCTGTACATCCGAATCCGCTTCCGGCTGCGCTTCACGGGCCTCGGCCACCGCCGCTTCCAACTGGTTCACGCGCGCGATCAGTTCCTGAGTCACCAGGCGATGTTCGTGCAGATCCGATTCGGCGATCGCCAGCCGCTGCTGCACACGCTGAAGTTGATCCACTGCATGCCGAGCAGTTTCGTTCTTTCCCTGAGCCACTGCTTCGTCCGCCTGAGCATCCCACTGCTCGAGTTGAGTTGAAAGCGCCTCCACACGGGCCACCAGTTCACCTTCATAGTGCAGCGCCTCCTCGACCCGCCGCCGCAGCATGCTGACGTCATGGTCGATATTCGCGTTCAGGCGGGCAGGCGTGACCCGAGGACGATGACCGCTGGCCTCGGTATCCATCAATTCATTCAGGCTGGCTTTCACCAGCACGTTAAGCTTCCTGAAGAAATCACTCATAGGATCATTTTACACTTTTCACGATTGAGATGCATATAGACTTGCAGATCAATTCAGACAGTCGCCATCCCAGGCCAGCGCGTAGATGCTCATATTGGACCCGCCTGCCGCTTTTGCAGTTGGGTTATCCGTGGTAAATACCAGACACAGGCGGCTGTCGCGGGTATCGCCGCCGGGGACCTGATTGGGGAACGCCATCAGGTAACGCGCGTCCTTCCGCTGCATCCAGTTCCAGGTCGCTTCTTCGTCGCCAATCAGCGGAATCATCTCCGGGCTGACCAACCCGGCAATATCCAGAATCGGGCGCGGCGCAAAGTAACCGACCGCCCCGATGTCATGAATCGCCAACAAGTCTTCTGGCGGAATATGCTCCTTAATCCAGAGCGCGGAGGCCACCATTTCCTCGTCGATAATACGCACGTCGCGGGCATAGGTCGGCGGCCCGGCCAGCAGCGCAAAATAAGAGAACACCAGCGCCGTCGAAACTGCCAGCGCGCGTGTCAAGACACGGCCCACGAGGGAGCGGCGTCCCTGTTCCATCAGCCAGAACAGGCCGGTCATACCCGCCACCAGCAAACATGGCAGCGCCGGAATGACATAGCGGCCATGCTGATAGGGAGCCGGGAGCCGAGCGGCATACAGCAAAATCAAGACAACCGGCCACAAGAGCAGCAGCCAATCCAGCCAGCGGCGGCGGTCAGATCGCAGCGCACGCCCCTGCACGATGGCAAAACAGACCATGCCGGGCAGCAGGAGCAGTTGTCCCCCGGCGGTGAGCGGCTCGATCATCTGCCAGATGCGCTGCGGCAAGCTGGTTGTTCCCAGGACTGCCGCCGCCTGCGCTTGTTTGGCCGCAGCCGTATCGGGCAGCAGCCCGCCGGTCAGCCGCAGGTTGAGCACTAGATAAGGTGCAATGAACAGCGCAAAGCCGCCTGCCGCCGCAAAGCCCCACATCATCAGACCCCGCCCTGTCTTGTAAGGCCGCGCCAGCAGCAGCAACAGGCCGATCAGCCCGACCAGCAGCGCACCTTCGGGCCGCGTCTCAGTCGTCAGTGCACCGACTATGCCAAAAATCGCCCCACGCATTGCGATTGCGCCAGCATCCCCGGACTCGACATCACGCTCCCGCCAGACCACAGCCACCAGCAGCAGCGTAAACATGGCGAACAGCATCGTTTCCATGCCGGATGCCGCCGCCCACACCAGATGCCAGGCGAGGATAATCGCCCCGCCAGTGAGCGGCCCGGCCCAGCGCGGTTTGGGTGCAAGCTGTTCCGCCAGCCGCGCACCGAGAATCCCCGTAATCAGCAGTGCCAGCCCGCCCAGCAGGTGCGTCCAGAGCACGTAGGGGACCGTCAGTGCATAACCCACCGCCAACAGGACGGTATACAGCGGCGAGGTCGAGGCCGCGCTGGGCTGCCCCTGCACAAAGGCCCATTCGCCAGCCTGCGCCAGGTTGCGGCCATAGACCTGATGAATCCAACTGTCATCCAGCGGAAAGCCGCCCCCCGCCGCGCGCACATAAAGCACGACCAGGGCTGCCGCCAGCCCCAGCAGCAGGAGATCGTAAGATCGGAAGTGGTTACGGATGAATCGCATAGAGTCGGACACCCGGAATATCGATGGTCATTTCGGTCAAAAATGCCGGCGGCGCAGTCAGGATGCTCGCCAGCTTTTCTGAGGCGGCCAGCGACGTCTGACCATCCGCCGTCACCGCTTCCAGCACCAGGTAGTCTACGTCGTAGCGGCGCGCGATCTCAGGAATCACCCTCGGTTCCGCATTCGGCAGCACCACCCCACCCAGGCCAGTGTAATAATACAACTGCGCCGGATCGTTAATCATCACCCGCGCATCTGCGGGCAGTCGGTTCGCCAGACTCGTGTAGAGAGGCGGTGTCTCGCCCGTCGCACGTCGCGGCAGCCCGACCGACAGACTCAGCAGCAGCGCAAAAGCGGCCAGTGCCCCCGAGAAGACAATTTTCGCCATCCCCCGATTCCAGTGCCGCCGTCGGCGCGCCACCCAATCGACGACGTCATCCAGCCCAGTCACCCCCAGCGCCATCCACCAGGGCAGCAGCGCCGCCGAGGAATGAAACAGCCCACCGCGCATCCCCGGAAAAGGAAACACCAGGGTCATTGCCAGGTGCAGCCCCAGCGCATACAGCCAGAAGCCCCGCAGAAAAGCATCCGCCCGCCGCCGCCACAGGGCCACCAGCATCAGCGGAGCCAGCACGATCATGCCCTCCACGGCGACCAGCGTGCCCAGATTGCTGGCGAACGCTTCCCAGCGGGACCGCAGAAACAGGCCCGGTCCCTCGGCCAACAGACTCTGCGGGCTGGCTGCCGCCGGGTAATTGAACAGGTCGTTATATTCCATGAACCAGATACTCTGGGTACCGCCCACCGGCAGCGGCGACCCGACCGCCTGAATGTTGCGCACAAACCAGGGCAGCATTACCAGCGCGTAGCCCACAGTCACCACCGCCAGGGCGACCCCGCGCTGCAATCCAGACAGGTCCGCCTGCCGCTGCGCCGTGACGCGATAGAACGGCCACAAAATCACCGCCCAGGCGACGATCAGCAGCAGCACGCCATCCGCCCGTGTCAGGTGACACAACCCGGCCATCACTCCCGCCAGCAGCCACAATCCGCCGGTCTGCCAGCGGTTGGTTCTGCGCCGGATGCCCAATCCGATGAACACCAAACCCAGTGACCCGAACAATGCATAAGGAGCAAAGGTATCGGTCGCGCCCCAGAAGCGCACGAAAAAGCCGCCCACCAGGGTCAGAATCCCCGCGAGCCAAGCTTGCCGCCGTGCCCCGCCGAAGCGCTCCCCCAGCCAGAAGGCGACAAAGGCCGCTGCCGCCAGCGTGAGCGCGAACGGCCACTGCGCCGCCGCATAGCTGCCCGGTTGATTCACGAGACCCATACCAAGTGCAGCGATCAGGGAGGTCAGCGGCATCCAGTACAGATGCGAGGGCGCGGGCAGGCGGTCCGGCGCGCCAATATAGGTCCACAGATACGGGTCGGTCAGTCCCTCGCCGGTGACGAGGCGGTTAGCCGCATTCACATGATAAAAGGAATCGGTCATGGGCGGCCCGCCCACCAGACCGCGTGTGATCAGAAAGGCACCCGCCAGCGCGAGGACCGCAAACACCAGGCGCTCTCGCCGCCTAATCGAGGGAGGATTGTGAAGCGTGTCGCTCACTGCGTCCTGTAAATGGTGATGAAGCCGGATGTAAAGACCGGCTGGAGATAATCCGCCTGGGCTGGGTTCCACGAACCAAGCGCCTGGGCATATTCATCATACCAGATGGTCGTGATCCCCATTTGCTTAAGAAATGTCTGCCGCCACGTATCCGGCGTCGTCGGGTCATAAAAACGCTTCAGATCCTCGACTTTGGCATCGAGAGATACGGTCTCGATCCAGTGACCGGCATACACACGCTGCCCGGTGGCTGCGACCACCCGCCCGCCGCTGCCCTGCCCCGCGCGGTCAAACGTCGTCAGGATCACACCATCGGGATTGTCTGCCTGCTGTGCCCGCAGCCAGATGATGGCCTGCCACTCGTCCGGCGAATAATAGACGCCGCTGGTTTCCGGGAACCGCGCCACCCCCAGGTTGGCGAACAACATGCCGATCATCCCCAGCGAAGCCAGCAGCACATAAATCGCCGTCGCCAGGGGGCGATAGCCGCGCCGCAGTTTCGGCAGCACGCCCTGAGTCCAGCCGACGACCGCCAGCACCGCCAGCGGCGTCTGCACGCCGAGCAGGTAGCGCCGTTGGGTAGGCAGCGGGGCATAAATCAGACCGACGACCAGCAGCATCCACAACAGCGGCAGCGCCCAGCGGGGCTGAAGCAGCCTGCGCCCGGCCCACACGATCGGGATCAAAAAGGGCAGATAACCCAGCAGATAATAAATTGGGGGCGGCGACAGCGTCAGATTCTGCGCGGCGAAATCCGCCCAGATGGGATCGCCATTCATCGCCAGATACTGGTAGCCGACCAGCACCGCATGGATGCCCAGGGGAATCACCAGCCATAACGCCCGCCGCAGCCAAATCTGCCGGGTTCCCCAGATATGATAGGCGGTCAGCAGCACAAACAGCGGCCCCAGCAGCAAAATCACATAGGGTTGAACGAAACTCTCCGCGGCCAGTGCCAAAGTCAGCACCACCAGCCCGCGACGACCCTGCCCCTCGTCAGCGGCCCAGCGCTCGAACGCCAGGACCGCCGCAATTTGCAGAATCACCGCCGCCGCGAAATGCGGCATACTCAGCGCGCCGAGCAGGTTAAACGCATCCAGCAGCCAGAACTCAATCGGCGAAACCGCGCTGGCCTGCGCCGGATCGACCATCAGCAGCAGCCAGCTCCACCCTGACGCGACCGTCGCCACCAGCACGGCCAGCCAGCGCTCGCGAGGCTGATCGAAAAAGTGCGCGGCAAACTGCCACAGCGCGATCACCATCCCGACCGTCAGCAAAAACCGGGCCAGATGATAGACCAGCGGCAGGCTGAAGGGGGTAATATGAGCGAGCGCCCCAAGCGCCACGTAAAAGCCCTGGACCAGCGGCAGCCCCCGATGCGGCTCCGGGGTGAACAGCAGGTGATAATCCCACTGGCCCCGGCTGCCCTGCCACATCTTCGCCAGATGGCTGTTATAATCGACCTGTGTCCCGGCAGGCAGCGCCGGTGCACCGCTGTACACCCATCCCGCCGGGGTGTTCGCCACGCCGACGAGATAG
>JAIOHO010000896.1 GCA_019912905.1 Anaerolineae bacterium | reverse complement strand
ATGAAAGATATTCTGGACAGCAGCGCATGGCAGCAGCTGCATGACCGGCTGGCCGAATATGTCGTCAACTATGAACAAAAGATCGTCCGGGTCACCGGGAACTTCCAGCTCTAACAAAAACGCTCACCATTCGGCGAGCGTCTCAGTGCTTGGCGGCGCGACAGGCGATTCTAGTCTGCCGCGCTTTCTACTTTAGCTTCGGATTTCGTTTCTTTTGATTCTTTAGGTTCCGGCTTGCTTGTCCCCGAATCGCTTTCCTTCGAGTCCGCATGCTTGCTGCTGGTCAGGTTGCCGTTGGTGGCCTTCTTGCTGTCGTTGACGTAGAAGCCCGACCCCTTGAAGATGATCCCTGGGGCCTGGACCAACCGAACGACCGACTGCCCCGTCGCTGGATCGACCTTCAGCGGTTCATCCAGAAATTTCTGGCGATATTCAAATGTTGTGCCATCCTCACGACGATAAGTGTAGACAGGCATAGCCACCACCTCAACTTGGACCAATTGCACCGGATTTGACTCGTGAGCCACCCGCTATCATACCGCAAATTTCGGCTGAATGTCCATATTCCACTTGCAATTCTGACGAAGTTATTATGTTGTCGCGGTCCTATGTTTGTGCTTTACAGGCGAAACGGATAATATCTGGGCTACTTGTAAAATGGGTACAGGTTATGCCAGAGATCATCGACCAGAATGCGTTACCCGAACTGACGCCGGACATTTACAACAGCCGTGAGCTGAGTTGGATCGAGTTCAACCGCCGCGTGCTGGCACTGGCCCATGACCGCAGTCTGCCTCTGCTCGAACGGGTGAAATTCCTTGCGATTTTCAGCAATAATCTGGACGAATTCTACATGGTGCGCGTGGCCTCCTGGCACAATAAGATGCGCCTCGGGCTGGCGACCAGCCGACCGGATGGCTACCAGCCGCGCCAGTTAATTATGGAAATTCGCCGCCGGGTCACGGAACTGATTCGGGAACAGCGCGAGTCGCTGCGCGAAGTACTGGATGCGTTATGCGAGGCCGGGATCTGCATTGGCACCATCAATCAGCTTGACTCCGAGGAGCAGGCTGCGGTCCGCGCGTATTTTCAGGAAGAGGTCTTTCCGGTCCTCACGCCGCTGGCGGTCGATCACGCTCGCCCTTTTCCATTCATTTCCAATCTTAGCCTCAACCTGGCGATCTGGCTGCGGCGCGCCAATGGGCCGACCAGCAACACCCTTGAATTCGTGCGCCTCAAAGTGCCGGATGTGCTGCCCCGCCTGGTGGATGTGAACGGCCTGCTGCGGCGCTACGGCGGGACCCCCAAGCCCATCGAAACCTTTTTATGGCTGGAGGATGTCATTTCTGACAACTTGAATACGCTGTTCCCTGGCATGGAAGTGACTGAATTCCATTCCTTTCGGGTGACGCGTAACGCCGATGTTGATTTCGAACATGAGCAGGAAGACCGCTTCCTGGACATGAGCGCGCTGATCGAAGAAACGCTGCGGGAGCGCGAATTTGGCAATGTCGTCCGCCTGAGCGTCAACGAAACCATCAACGAGCGCACCCTGAACCGGCTGGTGCAGGAACTCCAGGTGGACCCGGAGCACGACATCTACCGCGTCGATGGCCCACTGGGTGCGACCTCGCTGTTCGAACTGGCGAACCTGAATCGTCCCGAGCACAAATACCCGCCGTATGTGCCTCGCGTGCCGGAAATCCTTTCCCATCAGGACATCTTTGCCGCTATTCGACAGTCTGATATTCTCCTGCATCATCCGTATGATTCGTTTCTGCCGGTGGAGGAATTTTTCCGGACGGCTGCCCACGATCCCGATGTGCTGGCGATCAAGACGACTCTCTACCGCGTCGGCAAAAATTCGCCGGTCGTCCAGGCTCTGGCGGACGCCCGCGAAAACGATAAGCAGGTGGCGGTGCTGGTCGAGTTGAAGGCGCGCTTCGACGAGGAGAACAACATCGAATGGGCGCGCATGCTGGAGCGTCAGGGCGTCCATGTCACCTATGGTGTCGAAGAACTGCCGGTTAAGACCCACGCCAAAGTCGCGCTGGTGGTGCGGCGCGAGGCCGGGGGCGTGCGGCGTTACGTCCACCTGGGTACTGGTAATTACAACGCCGGGACCGCCCGAGCGTATACCGACCTGGGCATGTTCACCTGCAACCCGGAAATCGGCACTGATGCGCTCAACCTGTTCAACCGGCTGACCGGCTACGCGCCTGGCGTGGCATATCGTCGGCTGCTGGTCGCGCCGGAATATTTGCAGAAAAACCTGATCCGGCTGATCGATAACGAAATCGCCGCCGCGCGCGCAGGCAAACCCGCCCGGCTGATCTTTAAGATGAACCAGCTCGAAGAAGATAGCCTCATTCAGAAGCTGTATCAGGCGTCCCAGGCCGGGGTACAGATCGACCTGATTGTGCGCGGGTTGTGCTGTCTCAACCCCGGTTTGCCCGGTATGAGCGAGAATATCCGCGTGTGCAGTATCGTCGGGCGCTATCTGGAACACAGCCGGATTTATTATTTCCGCAATGCGCCGCCGGATCAGCGTGTCTACCTGGGCAGCGCAGACCTGATGCGCCGCAATCTCTATAATCGGGTCGAGGTCGTTTTTCCGGTCATCAACCCCAATGTTCAGCGCAGTGTCCTGCGTATCCTGGCGACGGGCCTCATGGATACTTACAATGCCTGGGAACTGCGGTCTGATGGCCTGTATGATCGTGTCAATGTGGAAGGCGAAACGCCGTTCAACAGCCAGGACCGCTTTATGGAAAACAGCTTTGGAATCGAGGCTCTGCACCTCGACTGGGAGACCTGACGTTCCCCTCGGGCGATCCACAAAAAACGCACCTTCTTACCTGTGAGGCTATTCGCTGATTAAATTTTTGTGTCAAATATATGCTGTTTTCAGCTCTAAATGACTATGCCCTAGAGCATCAATTGACTGTAAGATAAAGCTGTATCGGATTTCAGCGGACCGGTGCAGCCTTTGAAGGAGAGCATCATGGAATTGTGCGTGATTGAAGGTGATGGCATTGGTCATGAGGTCGTCCCGGCTGCCGTGGAGGTGCTGCGTAAAGTCGCACCTGATATTGTGATTCACTTCGCTCCAGCAGGGTGGGATTATTTCCAACAATATGGGATTCCGCTGCCAGATGCGACCATCGAACTGGCATTTCACTGCGCTGCGGTGCTGTTT
>JAIOHO010000895.1 GCA_019912905.1 Anaerolineae bacterium | reverse complement strand
CGCTGGATGAGCGCGCCGTACTGTGCATTATTGGTATCGGTGGTGTACAGCAGGTTGGCGTACATCCCCAGACGATAAGCCTTGTCCATCAGGGTTTCCATCGCGTCCACCGCCGCCAGCATCCCCTGGGCATCGAGATCGGCGATGCGCCCGCGATACTGTTCGACGAACGCATCGACCATCTGGTTCAGGGCCGCGATGTCGGTTTCGATAGCCGGGTCATCCGGGCCGCTGTAAAAAATCGACAGGTCCCAGACGATTGTTTCCGCGCCGGTTTTCTGTTCCAGGGTTGCGTCCACCATTGGATAAAATCTCCCCATGTCTTATGCATTCGAACCGCTCCATCGTACCGGATTACAGACCGGGTTTCAATTGCCGTCATGGTCGGGTCGGTAAGCGCCGATGAGCAGCCGATAAGCATGAGCGGGGCCGGGCGGATTTGGCGTTACAATGAGGGTGAAACAAGACAATCAGGAGGTGCCATGATGACTGCCGCCTTGAGCGAAGCTGAGATTATCGAACGGCTGCAAAAACTGGACGGCTGGGAGCGCGAGGGCGACCAGCTCGTGAAAACATTCAAACTCGACAGCTATCTGGCGGGGCTGGCGCTGGCGACAGCCATCGGCACCGTCTGCGAAGCCCTGGATCATCACCCGGATATGACCATCGGCTGGCGCAAGGTGACGGTGGCGCTGACGACCCACGACGCGGGGCACAAGCTGAGCGCCAAAGACTTCCGGGCTGCCGAAAAAATCGAAGCGCTGGGCTATCCCCGTAAAGCCTGATGGACCTGCTGGTGCGCATCTTCGGCTGGCCGCACGAACTGCTGCATGTGCTGGCGCTGCGCCTGATCGGACGCAGACCGCATGCGGTTGCCCAGACGCACGTCGATATTCCCGACGATCTGGCGACCGGCGAGTATATCTTTGTGGCGGGCCTCCCCGCGCTGATGTTTGGATTAGGGGCCGCAATCTGCGTGCAGCAGCTCATCCATGCGCCGGATGTGCTGCGCGTGATCCTGTGGCTGGCTTGCGCAGCATTTTTTGCGCTGGGTGGATTGAGCACTCTGGGCGACCTGATGCTGATCTTTGCCCGGCTGGTGCAGGCGCGTCTGCCGCACGATTACGAATAGACGAAACATTCAGGGAAAACAAAAAGGGCGCACGTGCGCCCTGTGATGGCACTGCTTGATGATTATGACCGGTCGTCGGGCTGCGGGTGGTTATCCTGGCTGGAAAGCGCGGCACCGAGGGCAACACCCAAAACGAGTCCAATCGCCACATTATTCAGGGCCACGCCGAGCATGATCCCCAGGGCAATGCCCAATCCCATTCTGTTTCTACTGTGATTCATGGAATTTTCTCCTGCAATCCACCTCCAGCATAACCCATGCGCCGGGTGGATGGCGCACCAATGATTGGGGGGTCAGCCCATGCGGTCAATCGTCTGGGCCAGGGCGATGCCCAGCCCGGCTCCCAGGGCGACGCCGATGGGGATTCCCAGGGCCATATTGCCCAGCGCCAGCCCGATAAACAAGCCGATGACTAACCCTAACCCCAGGCCCAGGCCGATGAATTGATTGCGATTATCCATGCTACCTCTGCCTTCCCGGACCAACTCACCAGATCATAACCCGCTTCAGCACGTTCGGAAAGCAGCAATCAAATCATGCGCAGGTTCTTACAGGCTATTACGCAAAATTGGGGTGATAAGGTTCAGCTTCGGGATAAAGTCGGCGCATAGAGGCAAGCCTGAAACTCGCCTCCATGCGCAAGCGGTTTGTGGTCAGATGGAAATATGCCCGGTGCGGCGGCGCATGAATTCCGGCCACAGCAGCAGCATGATCAGGCCGTTGAGGACGACGATGACCGTGCTGCCTTCGTGCCCAAGCACACCGAGCGGCAGGGGCAGGCTGATGATCAGCGCCCCGGCGATGAGCATAATGATGACGGCGATGGAGAAGATGATGTTCTGCCACACCACGCGCCGCGCTTTTTTGCTCAACCTGAGGGCATAGGCGATCAATTCAAGTTTGTCGCCCATCAGCACGATGTCGGCTGTTTCCAGGGCCACATCCGTGCCTGCTGCACCCATCGCAATACCGACTGTGGCGGTCGCCAAGGCGGGCGCGTCATTGACCCCGTCGCCAACCATCGCGACCGGGCCGAATTCCTGCTGAATCTCGGTGAGGATGCGCACCTTGTCTTCCGGCATCAGACCCGCGTAAACCCGGTCGATGCCCAGCTCGTGGGCGATGGTGTGGGCCACACGCGGGTTATCGCCGGTCAGCATGGCGATGTGCTCGATCCCGGCTTTCTTCAGCCCGGCAATCACCTCCGCCGCCTCGGGCCGCAGTTGATCGGCCATGGCGACAATGCCCATCCAGTCGCAGTCCCGGCGGCCAAACTCGCAGCCGCCGCAGTCATCACACTGGCCCTCACGCACCACGCCGATGACCGTTTTGCCCTGCGATTCCAGCAGACCGAAGGATTCGTTGAGCTTCGGCGGCAGCGGATTGCGCTCTGTCAG
>JAIOHO010000894.1 GCA_019912905.1 Anaerolineae bacterium | reverse complement strand
GCTGAAAAACATGCGGGCATCGGCAAAGCGTGTCGCCGCCGGTTCGCCCGTGTTCGTTACCCAGTGGTCGAGGATGCCCTGAATCAGCGGCTCGACGCGATCGTAGAAGACATAGGACGCCAGCAGACCGAGCAGGGTCAGCGCGCCGAGCGCCAGCAGACCGAGCGCGAATCCCCGCCGCAGGCGCAGCGCACCGCGCGTCTCCTCGGCAGTGGATCGAAACAGCCGATCCGCCCCCAACCCGGCCAGCACCGCCACGCTCAACGTCAGCCCATAAATCCAGCGGAAGGGCGAATGCAGTTGGTCGATGCCCGGCAGCAGGTAGAGCAGGCGGTAAGTCGGCAGGCCGAACATGAACGTCACACTGATCAGCGCGAGGAGGGCGAAAATGAAGGCCCTCACCCCTGCGTAGCGTCCCTCTCCCTCATGGAGAGGGATTTCAGAATTTTGTCTATTCTCCTGTTCGCCCTGAGGGACTGCGGAGGGGGTCGGCCAAGCGCCGACTGAAGGCAGGCTAGCTGCCCCTACGCGGGGCCGGGGGATGAGGGCGGAAAGCACCGCATACGCCGCCAGCGCCAGCGGCAGGATGCCCAGATAGAGCGCCCCCTCCGCGTAATTTTTGATGCCCCAGTCAATCGTGTCGATCGGCTGGCCGAAGGCGTTGACCGTCACCGGGACGACTTCACGGCTGAACACATCGAAGTATTGGTGATGTGCGGGATTACCGTAAAAATTGGGCAGGGCGAACTGGAGGACGTCGCGCAGCGGATGCGCCCAGCCAACCACCTGCGCGTAGCTGGCCGAACCGGAGCGGAAATTCTGGCTGGCAAGCTCGAACAATGGGATAAACTGGACCGCCCCCAGCGCCAGACCCAGTACCACCATGCCCAGCAGCCACCCGGCGCGCATCCCCACGATTTGTAGGGGCATGGCAGGCCGTGCCCTCAACTCGCGCCACAGGATCAGCAGCCGCGCCGCCGCATAATAACCCATGATGAGCAGCGTGTAGTAGGTGATCTCGACATGCCCGGCCAGGATGTTGCAGCCCAGGGCGACCGCCCCGATGACCACCCAGGGCACGCTGGCAGGCCGCCCCAGAAACGGGCGCTGGCGCAGCGTATATTCGATCATCCACAGCAGCAGGGGCAGCCAGGCCGCCGCCGCGATGATCATCGGGAAAACGGCGCTGATGACGAAGAAGCCCGACAGTTGATAGACCACGCCGCCGAGGGTCGCGCCGAAGCGCCCGACCCCCAGCCCGCCGCGCAGGAAGCCGTACAGGAAGGCCCCGGCCAGCCCCAACTGCACCACCGTAAACCAGCCGTAAGCCGCCGTCAGCGGCATGACGTAGTAGATCAGGCTGAAGGGATACAGCGCCGACTGCTGCCCGGCAGCCAGGAAGGGGATGCCGCTGAACTGGTAGGGATTCCACAGCGGAATCTCGCCCTGAGCCAGACTTTCGCGGATGAACGTCTTCCACTGGTAATTTTCCAGCACGAGGTCCGACAGCAGGGCGTTGTGCGGCACCGCCGGGGCTTTGACCACTTCGCGGTAGCTGGCGAACGGCTCATACTGGTACAGGTTCTCGGTCGGCAGCAGCGTGCGCCCGCCCACCGTCTGCGGCCAGAACAGGATCAGCGGCAGCAGAAACAGCAGCACGAGGGGGGCAATGTCAGGTAAACGTCGTCGCATCACAGGCGAACTCGGATCGGCCTCCACAGCAGCCAGGAACCGGCAAAGCCGAACTATACTCGCTTCAGCCGCATTTTTCGAGGATGCATTCCCGCCACCTGACCTACGCCTTAATCCACTTGGCGGGGGATGTGAGATCAGTCATCTGGCCGCATACTGAGGATCATGTGACGTGATCAGGAGGCATGGAGACCATCATGGAATGGCTGATCTGGATTGCGGTGGGCGCGATCGCGGGCCTGCTCGCCAGCGTGGTGATGCGCACCTCACCGCCTTATGGCCTGGTCGGGGATATGCTCATAGGCATCGCAGGCGGTCTGCTGGGCGGGTTCCTGTTCCAGCTTGCCGGGGTGAATGCCGCTGTGACCGGCTTCAATCTGTTGAGCCTCGTCGTGGCCTTCGTCGGCGCAGTGGTCATCCTGGCGCTGGTCCGCGTGCTGCGGCGCGTCTGAATTCGGTATGATCAATTCGCAACACACCTATAGGGAGTAAACATGTTAAATCTACTGGCGTGGATTATCGTCGGCGCAATCGCGGGCTGGCTTGCCAGCATCGTCATGAAGACCAACAGTCGTCAGGGGTGCCTGACGGACATTATCGTCGGCGTGATCGGCGGTTTTCTCGGCGGCTGGCTGCTGGATCTGCTCGGAGTCGGCGGCGATGTCACCGGCCTGAACATCGGCAGCATCCTGGTGGCTTTCATCGGCGCGGTGGTCTTCCTGGCGATTCTGAAGGCGATTCAGCGGCGCTGATCGACGCAGCTTACCACGCAGCAAGGGCGGTGTCCGCTTGGACATCGCCTTTTTTTGTTTGAATCGCATCCTTGGAAATTCAGAACTTTGAGAGGTGGTACTCATGGGCAGTTTTCGGTAAGTTAAACCAGATCTTTTTTAATGCTGGTGTTTGTCGTGATCTTTCCATAGAAGTTGCATTTGAAATTCTTCATGCTCAAAATTCTTCGCAGTGACCTTTGTACTGCGGCGGTTTTTCTGGAACGAATCCGGCTGGGGATAAGAGCGGCTAACGAGCCTTAGCCCACGATGCCACCTCAAACTCCACCGGTGTGCGATAGTCGAGCGTCTGATGAATGCGCTCCCGCACGTAAACCACTTCCAGCCAGTGTCTGATCTGACCGAAAGCATCGTCAAAATCGCTGTACTCCCTGTAATCGACATGTTCCTCTTTCAGCGTGCGGATGAACCGTTCGACCAGGCCGTTCTGGGTGGGACTGGCTTTGGCGGACATGCTGATTCTCACACCCCGTTCCAGCAGTCGGTCGGTGTGCAGCCAGGCGGCATACGGTGACCCCTGGTCGGAATGGAAAATCGACGGTTTGTCGTGCGCCAGGGCCATGTCCAGCGCATCGAGGGTGAGCTGCTGGTCGATGCTGCGACGGAGTGCCCAACCGCGCTCCGTGCTTGCAGGCATCCAGGATGACGGCGAGGTAGCTGTGGCGTCTGCCCAGACGGTATCTGAGGTGAGTTTGGTGTAGAGATGTGACAATTCAAGAGAGGGGTTAAAGAGAATCGGTTTCCCGCAGGAAACTGCCGAACACGCGCTGGAAGGCGTCCCACTGCTGGTCGTGGATGGGATGGGCGCAGTCGAACATTTCCAGGCGGCCATCGGGGACACGGGCCAGGAAGACGTTGGCGCACGAGGGCGGGTTGAGATGATCCTGCTCGCCCAGCATCAGCAGCACCGGGCAGGTGATGTGCGGTGCGAGGCTGACGCTGGCATCGCCGCCGGAGTCGATCAGCATCTTGGCCGAGCGAATCCACTGCATGATGATCGGCACCGGCTCGGTCATGGCGTGCAGCGCCTTCTGCTCCTCGGTCACCCAATCGACCGGGTACATGCGCTGTACCGAGGCGCGCATCTCCGGCCCGAAGTAACCGACCGCGCCGATGGTGCTGACCGAGCGGAAGCGCTGCGGCTGTAACCCGGCGGCGATTAGCGCGACCTCGCCGCCATCCGAATAGCCCAGGATGTGCGCCGGGGACAGGTCGATGGCGTCCAGAAACGCCAGCAAATCCTCCGCATCCCGGCGGTAAAAATCAGGCGGAAAGTCGCGCGGCTTGGGAGTGGATTCGCCGTAGCCGCGCAGTGTGGGACCAATGACGCGACAATCGGCACTCAGCCAATCCATCACCCGACCCAGGTGCGCGCGGGCGGTACCGAGCATCCCATGCAGGACAATGACCGGGGTGCCGCTGCCCTGATCTTCGTAATGCAGCCGCGCGCCGGTGCGAAGGTCTGCGAACGGCATATTTATTTCACCGCCGCCGGAACTTCCGGGCCGCGCGAGGATTCGTTCGGCTCGCTCGATTTTAAGACGTCGCCCAGCGAGACGCCCATCATCAGCAGGCCGACCGTGCCCCAGATGGCGTAGGTCACGATGGTGACGCCGTGAAACAGGAAGCCCAGCGACAGCGACAGGGCCGCATCGACGCCGACCGCCTGGCCGGAGACGCGCACCGCGCCTTCGAACGGGCCAATGGCCGCCACGCTGACCGGCAGCGCAATCGCAAACGAAGCCATCGACACCGACAGCAGCGTCATCAATTCCCGCTGGCCGGTGACGCCAACCGCCAGTGCCAGCGCGTAAAAGGTGCCGAGCGAGAAGGTCCACGAGACGATCGACAGGACGATGGCCTGCGCTGCGCTGCGCGGCTTCGCCAGCGGTTGGATGCCGTCGAGGACGTGATCGAGCAAGTTGTGCAGCGGCAGACGCTTGAGCAGCGGCAGGATGCGCTCGAAAAAGTTGAGCAGGCTGCGCGCCCACTGCGGTTTGCGGGCAAACACCAGCAGCACGCCGATGGCGACCACCGCCGCCAGTCCAAACAGCAGCGCCGCCTGAGTGATGGTCGCCGGTGCCTCGGGAATCTGGG
>JAIOHO010000893.1 GCA_019912905.1 Anaerolineae bacterium | reverse complement strand
CGAAAGTGTGTCCTGATATGACCGACTCGATTCCTGAGTACCTCGACTCGCGGCTGGATGATTACCTGGCCGACCTGACGACTCTATCGGGGACCGACTCGTATTCGTTCGACCGCGAGGATGTCAACCACGTGGTCGATTGGCTGGAAACCCGCCTGAAAACGCTGGGCTTTGCCGTCCAGCGGCAGCCGCAGGCCAAAGCAGGCGATAATCTGGTTGCCGAGCGTCAGGGCACCGGCCAGGGGTGCGTGCTGCTGCTCGGCCACAGCGACACCGTTTTCCCGCGCGGCACCGCGGCGCAGCGGCCTGTCACCCGCCAGGGGGATAAACTCCTCGGCCCCGGCACCTGCGACATGAAAGCCGGTTTGCTGGCGGGCGTGTACGCCATCGCCGCACTGGATGCGGTTGGCTTTACCGATTATGAGCGCCTCGGCTTCCTGATCGTTTCCGACGAGGAAATAGACGAGCGCCCCTCGATTCCGCTCATTCGGGCGACCTGCCGCGAGTATGATGCGGTGCTCACCCTGGAAGCCGCCCGCGAGAACGGCGACATCGTCACCGCGCGCAAAGGGGTGCGTTCCTTCGGGGCGCAGGCCAGCGGACGGGCCGCGCATTCGGGCGTCGAACCAGAAAAAGGCCGCAGCGCGATCCTGGCGATGGCCCATCAGGTGATCGCCCTCCAGCAGCTCAACGACCCGGCGCAGGGGGTCAGCGTCAACGTCGGCGTAGTCGAAGGGGGGCGGCTGCGCAATATTGTGCCCGATCAGGCGGCGATTCGTTTCGAGGCGCGCGCCTTTTCCCAGGACGATCTGGACCGCGTGACCGCGACCATCGAAGACCTGTTCACCCGCTCCACCGTGCCCGACGTGACTTTTCAGGTCCATTGGGAGCAGACCTCCCCACCGATGCCGCGCACCGCAGCCATTGCCCTGCTGGAAAAGATGACGACGCAGATCGGGGCGGAACTCGGCTTCGAGGTCCACGGAGCCAGCACGGGCGGCGCAGCCGATGCCGCCTTTGCCGCCGGGGAAGGCGTTCCCGCGCTGGATGGCCTGGGGCCGATTGGCGGGCTGGATCATGGGCCGGACGAGTACATCCTGCACAGCAGCATCGTCCCGCGCACGGCGCTGCTGGCCCGGCTGATGCAGGCCATCGTCCAGACACCGGAACTGGTCCGCAGCCGCTGATGCTCCGCCGCGTGCCTACAAAATAGACTTAAAGGATCGTTATTATGGATTATGTGAAAGCGAAAATTGGCGTGTTTGGCATCGGCCTGGCCGCCTACTGGCCGCAGTTCGAGGGTCTGAAAGCACAGTTGGAGGGCTACCAGCTTCAGGTCGAAGCGCGCGTGCGCGACATGGGCGCGGAGGTCGTGTCTGCCGGGCTGGTCGATACCGCGCCTGCTGCTCAGGCTGCCGGGGACTTATTCGCCCGCGAAAATGTCGATCTGATGATTTGCTACGTCGGCACCTACGCCACCTCCTCCCAGGTGCTGCCTGCCGTGCAGCGGCGCAAAGCACCCGTCCTCATCCTCAATCTTCAGCCGCTGCCCTCTCTGGATTACCCCAACACCGATACCGGCAAATGGCTGGAAAACTGTTGCGCCTGCTGCGTGCCCGAAATCTCGAATGCTTTTGCCCGCAGCCGCATCCAGTTCAACGTCGTCTCCGGCCTGCTGCTGCCGACCGAAGGACCCGCTCAGCGCTACTACGAACGGGCCTGGCGCGAGATCGAAGAATGGGTCCACGCCGCCAACGTACTGCGCGAACTGAATTACAGCCGCATCGGGTTCCTGGGGCATACCTACCCCGGAATGCTCGATATGTACTCCGACTTCACCATGCATCACGCCCAGTTGGGCGCGCATATCGAAGTTCTCGAAATGGACGACCTGGAAACCCGTGTTGAGGCAGCCACCGAGGATGAGATCGACGCCAAGATCACCGAAATCCACCAAACCTTCGAGATTGCCGAACCGGGTCGTGACCAGATTTCCCAGCCGGTCACCGAGGCCAGCCTGCGCTGGTCCGCTCAGGTCGCCTGCGGGCTGGATCGGCTCGTCACGGATTTCGGCCTGAACGGGCTGACCTATTACTATCGCGGCTGGAACGGCAACCGCTTCGAGGAACTGGGGGCCGCGCTCATCGTCGGCAATTCACTGCTGACCGCACGCGGCATCCCGGCAGCCGGTGAAGGCGACCTCAAAACCTGCATCGCCATGCTCATCATGGATCGCCTCAAGGCGGGCGGCTCCTACACCGAATTTTACGCGATGGACTTCAACGAGGACTTCATCCTGATGGGGCACGATGGCCCCGGTCACGTCGCCATCAGCGCCCAGAAACCGCTGCTGCGCGGCCTGGGTCTGTTTCATGGCAAACGCGGCTACGGCATCTCGGTCGAGTTCAAGGTCAAA
The DNA here is from genome assembly GCA_019912905.1 of Anaerolineae bacterium. Classification (GTDB taxonomy): domain Bacteria; phylum Chloroflexota; class Anaerolineae; order Aggregatilineales; family Phototrophicaceae. Next base: position 2,304 of record JAIOHO010000893.1, on the reverse strand, counting down.
ACCGGGCCGGTCACTATCCTGGGCCTGACGCAAACCGCCGACGGACGCCTCAAGCTGCTGGCCGCCGAGGGTGAGTCGATCCCCGGCGACACGCTGCAAATCGGCAATACCAACTCACGGCTGAAATTCCGCCTCGACCCGGCCACGTTTATGAACGAATGGGCGGAACAGGGACCGACGCATCACTGCGCGCTCGGTGTGGGGCATCAACTGAACAAGATCAAGCGCCTCGCCCGGCTGGTCGATCGCGAACTGGCCGTGATCGGCGGATAATCAGTCAGCGGGCGGGAGCCACTCGAAGACCTGTTCGACCAGCGCAGCATTGCCGGTCAGGTGGGTGCCATCTTCTTCGTGGCACAGGCGAAATCCGGCTTTTTCATACAGGTGCCGGGCAGCGATCAGCCCGGAAAAGGTGGTCAGGTAGACGCGCAGGAAGCGCTGCTGGCGGCAGAAGTTCAGGGCGGCGTCCATCAAGCGCTGGCCGATGCCCTGCCCCTGATAGGTCGGATCAAGGATAAACCAGCGCAGGCGCGCGCCTTCCCCGGCGGCGTCCTTACCGTCGATGAAAATCGCGCCGACCACCACGCCATCATTCGCCGCAAACCAGGCCCCATCACGTGCCGGGTCGAATCGGCTGAGGAAATTCGCCAGTTCCACCGCGACTTTGGCCTCAAAATATAATCCCAGGTCCCAGTACTCCGCGTAATACGTCCCGTGCAGTTCGACGATGCGCCCCAGGGAACCGGGGAAATAGCCGGTAAGCTGAATACCGTTCATGTTCCGAATACCTGCTTTAGAGTCGGTCATGCGCATCCCCCCGTGAATGTCACTTGATGGTATTCTAGGGGTGAACGCAGCAGATGTCATGGACTCCGGAGTCGAATCGTGTGATGAAACCGGTGGGCACCTCTGGCGGTAACCGACTGCGGGCGCTGCGCGAGTTCTGCGGGCGAACCCAGTTGGAGGTCGAACTGGACGCCAGTTTGGGGATCGGCTATTTGCAGCGCGTCGAATCCGGCAAGGTGCGCCACCCGGAACGCGACACACTCGAACGGATTCTGGCCGCGCTCGGCACGCAGTATACAGAACGCCGCGAAACGCTGGAATTGTTCGGCTACATCGTGGACACGCCGCTGCCCGATGCCGCCGAAATCCGCCGCGCCGTGGCCGAATGCCAGACCGACCTGGACAGCGCGGTGTTTCCGGCCTATCTGCTGGACTGCGCCCACCGCCTGCTGACGTGGAACGCCTTCGTGCCGCGCCTGTTCACCCGGCGAGTCTTTGCGCCGCAGGCCGCGCCGCCTTCCATGTTGTGGATGCTGTTCGACCCGGCCTATGGAATCACGGCGCGCATCGCCAATCCCTCAACCTTCTTCCCGGCCCAGATTCGCGCGCTGCGCTACGAGATGCGCCAGTTTGGGGGCGAACCCTGGCACGAAGCCCTGATCGACGATCTGCTGAAGCAGTGCCCCTTGTTCGTGCAGCACTGGACCGAAGCGCTGGCAACCCATCGGACCGAGACGATTGCGGCCCGCCCGCTGGTCCCTATCGAACTGGAACTGCCCAACGTGGGGACGCTGCGCTTCCGCCTGACCTCCGAGCCGTTTGCCGGAGATCGCCGCTTTCGCCTGATCTATTACATTCCCGCCGATGCCGTGACGATCCAGCAGGTCATCCGCTGGCTGGACCCGCCGGTGCACACGAATCCGCGCTAATTCGCCGCCTGGGACCCGGCCCGCACGCGCCGAAACTGGCTCATGTACAGGTCATGATAGAACCCGCCCATCGCCAGCAGTTCGTCGTGCGTGCCGCGTTCGATGACACGGTTATCGTTCACGACCAGCACCAGATCGGCATTGCGAATGGTGCTCAGGCGGTGGGCAATGACGAAGGCGGTGCGCCCTTCCATCAGACGCAGCAGTGCCTCCTGAATCTGCACCTCGGTACGCGTGTCCACGCTGCTGGTAGCCTCGTCCAGAATCAGGATGCGCGGGTCCGCCAGCACCGCGCGCGCAATCGCCAGCAGTTGGCGCTGCCCCTGGCTGAAGTTGTGCCCCTGTTCGGAGACACGAGTCTGATAGGCGTCCGGCAGCAGGCGAATAAAACGATCGGCATTTGCGAGCCGTGCTGCCGCATAGACTTCCTCGTCTGTCGCGCCCAAGCGCCCATAGCGAATATTGTCCATGACCGTGCCGGAAAACAGGAAGGTGTCCTGCAACACGATGCCCAACTGCTCGCGGATCGAGCGCTGCTGCACCGAGCGAATGTCATGCCCATCAATGCAGATGGTCCCGGCAGTCACAT
>JAIOHO010000892.1 GCA_019912905.1 Anaerolineae bacterium | reverse complement strand
CCCCAGACGTAATCCGGCACGATGCTCTTGTGGCGCGCATCGATATGGTCGCACACCGCCTGCCCAACCAGATGGTTGCTGATGGCGAAGCACTTCAGATTGTACTTTTCGAGGATGTCCCAGCGGCTTTGGGTATAACCGTCCTGGGAGAGTGCCTTAGCGACTTCGAAGTGGTCGCCCCAGCAGGCCAGTTCGAGACCATCATAGCCCCAACTGGAGGCTTTCTGGGCGACGGTTTCAAGGGGGAGGTCGGCCCACTGGCCGGTAAACAACGTCACAGGTCTGGTCATAGGGAATTTCTCCGTAAATACACTATCCAATAAAGTTCGCCAGAGTCTAGCAAATCTAGGGCAGGGATGCCATATCCTATGTTCAGGTATGGCATCTGACAAGGTGATGGGAATCAAAAAAAGCGGCAGTCCGCGAACTGCCGCCTTGTGCTGACTTGTTTTACGCCTTCAACTGCTCGATGTACTTCTGGCGGAACTTGGCGACCTTGGGGGCGATCACCACGCGGCAGTAGCCCTGGTAGGGGTTATCGGCGTAGTAATTCTGGTGATAGTCCTCCGCCGGGTAAAAGACATCCAGCGGCGTCACTTCTGTGACAATGGGATGATCCCAGACGCCCTCAGCTTGCAGGTCTCGGATGGCCTGCTGCGCGATCTGCTTCTGCTCCGGCGTGTGCGTGTAGATCGCCGACCGGTACTGCGTGCCGACGTCGTTGCCCTGCCGGTTGAGCGTGGTCGGGTCATGGATGGTGAAGAAGACGTTCAGCAGGTCCCGGTAGCTGACGACCTCCGGGTTGTAGGTGATCTGCACGACTTCGGCGTGACCGGTTGTGCCGTTGCAGACCTGCTTGTAACTCGGGTTGGCGACCTGCCCACCCGCGTACCCGGAGACGACCTTTTCGACCCCCTTCAACTGCTGGTACACCGCCTCCAGACACCAGAAGCAGCCGCCCGCCAGCGTTGCTATTTCCGTATGCATCGGTTTTGCCCTTTCATTTGGGAGCGTTCATTAGCGCTATTGTATGCAAAATAGATTAACAGAATCTGACAGGCGGCGTTTTCCGATGCATTTCTAATATGCCGCTATGGGTTGTCCGCCTGATAGACGACCCGCCCGCCGACCATCGTCAGGTGGACCTGCACGTCGTCGTCGAGCAGCACGAGGTCGGCATCCGCGCCCGGTTGCAGCGCGCCTTTCTTCCCGGCCAGGTGCATGGCTTTGGCGGGGACCGAAGTTGCCATCGGGATGGCTTCCGGCAGGGTCAAACCGGCGAAGTGCATCACATTGCGCAGCACGCCATCCAGGGTCGCGGTGCTCCCGGCCAGGCTGCCATTGGCGATGCGGCAGACTCCGTCGCGCACGGTGACTGGCTGGCCGCCCAGGTCGTAATCGCCGTCGGGCAGACCTGTGGCGCGAATGGCGTCAGTGATGAGGATCGTGCGCCCGGTGCCTTTGGCCCGCACCAGCAGCTTGACCATGGCCGGGTGGGTATGGATGCCATCGCCGATGATCTGCGCGTAGATGCGGTCATCGGTCAGCACGCCACCGAGCGTACCGGGATTGCGATGATGTAGGCCGAGCATCCCGTTAAACGTGTGGGTGGCCTGGCGCACACCATGATCGGCGGCTTTGAGCACCTGCTCGTAACTGGCCCCGCTGTGACCGATGGCGAATTCGATACGCCGGTTGATGCCCTCGTCGATTAACCCCAGGGCGTCGTGAAGTTCCGGGGCGATGGTGATCAGTTTGACCACGCCGCTTTCGAACCACTGAGCGTACTCGCCGGGGTCCGGCAGACGGAGTACGTCGGGCGGCTGTGCGCCGGGGAAGTCTTTGCTCAGGTAGGGACCTTCGACGTGCACGCCCAGGTGCTGCGCGCCATCTTCAGGCTGCGGGCAGGCCGCAACATTCTCGATAGCGCGGGCAATGGCCTCAGCAGGCGCGCTCATGGTGGTGGGGAAGTAGCCGGTGACGCCGTGCCGGGCGAAAAAGCGGCCCATCCCGTGAATGGCTTCGGGCGTCGCGTCCATCGTGTCATGATTGTCGCTGCCGTGCACATGGACGTCGATAAATCCAGGCGCGATCCACAGGCCGCGCGCGTCGATGACGAGGGGGTCGGCGGGGGCGGACTCGCTGGGCACAATCGCCTGGATGGTCCGACCCTCTATAACCAACGTGTGATCGGTGAGCACTGCATCCGGTGTTATAATGCTGCCGTTGACGATCTGCATGACGGTCGATCCTCTGTGGGTATTCTACTGGACTAGAGTATAGCGAGACGGCGCATGGTCAGCGACATCGCCCGGCATATTGATCAGATCAAGGCTCTCGTGTCCCAATTGGATGACGACAGTTTCGAGATGTTCAAGGCCGGGGTCGCGTTCTATCTGAACGGGGTGCCACCTGAAAGCGATCCCAGCCTGATCACCTGGGTTCAGGATTCCATGCAGATGGTGCGCGAATTTCCACTGGAAGTCACGCTTTATCAATTGGCCGTCGTCGCGGAAGATGAAGACCGCGAGCGTGCGGCGCGTCAGGCATAAGAACATTCTTTTTCTTACAGACTATTTGGGGCAAAAATGATTACCATCGAAGCCAGCATTCCCTGTTCCCAGCCGCCCAGATGGGCGCTGCTCGAGCGGCAGTTGTTCGACACCATCGACCGTGCCGTCCATCCTTACGTCCAGAAATATTTCCGCGAAGATGGCAGCATCATCTGGCGCGACGAATGGCCCGAAACGCGCGATGGGCTGGACGATTTCTACGAGAGCTTCGTCCACTGGCCCCTTTATTATGCACTGGGCGGGGGCGATCATGTGCTGGCACTGGCGCACAAACACTTCGACGCACTGACCCACCAGTTTGCCAATCTGGGGCCGCGCAGTCCAATCGTCAAAGAATACGAACGCGGCTATGACCAATTCCACCAGAGCGAGGGCTACCTCTATTTTTATTATCTGTGCCTGGCGGACCCGACACACCCGAAATCCATCGAGCGCGCCCGCCGCTTTGCCGGGTTCTTCATGAACGAAGATCCTGATGCACTGAATTATGACCCGGAGCACAAAATCCTGCGTGCCCCACACAACGGCAGCGAGGGACCGCGTTGGGGCTATCTGGCCGGTGATCCGCCGCGCTACGGCTGGTCAGCGGGGATGCGGCGCTATGGCCTGCCCTACGATGATGTGCCCGGCATCCAGCATTATGATGATCTGAAAGACCCGGAGCTGACGCAGCGCATGGGCGCAGCGATGGAAGCACGGATGGGCCGGGGCGACGTCGCCAACAATCTGCTGGTCACGGGCCTGATGATGAACGCCTATCTGCTGACTGGCGACGAAAAATATACCCGCTGGCTGCTGGATTATGTGGATGCCTGGGTGGAACGCGCCCGGCAGAATGGCGGCCTGCTGCCGGATAATGTGGGACTTTCTGGGGAAGTTGGGGAATATGTGGGGGGTAGGTGGTATGGCAGCGCCTACGGGTGGAGCTGGCCGCACGGCTTTCACAACATCGGTTATGCCGCCGTCGCTGCCGCCAACAATGCCTATCTGCTGACCGGAGACGCCGCCTATTTCGACCTGGCCCGTGTGCAGATGGACGCCATCATCGCGCTTGGCAAGATGGCGCGGCTGCGCGACCTGGACATGAGCCTGGGCGAGGCTGTGCTGGCCCGCACGGGCATGGACGAAGACGCCGAGGAATTCGTCGTCCCACAGCGTTATAAAGACTCCGGTTGGTTCGACTATCAACCGATGCCGCTGTCGCATCCGGTGGCGGTCTGGAATCTATCGCAGGACCCGGCGGACTGGGCGCGCATCGAGGACCTGCGCCGCAAGAGTCACTATGACTGGCGCACCGTGACGTCGTTCCGCAGCAAGGCGGATGATGGGCACGAAGGCCCCTGGATTACCTATCTGAGCGGCGAGAATCCAGATTATCCCGAAAAGATTCTGGAAGCCGCCTACGATCAGGTCATCCGGCGGGTGCAGCAGGTGCGAGCCGATACTGCTGACGTGTCAAAAGTCCATATCCATCACTGGCAGCAGTTGAACCCGGTCACGGCTGAAGCGCTGGTTCAGCTGACTCTGGGCGCGCCGCAGGTGGTCTATTACGGCGGGATGCTGCTCAGCCGGGTGCGCTATTACGATGCGCAGCGTCAACGGCCCGGCCTGCCGCAGGGGGTCGCTGCGCTGGTCGAAAAAGTGGAGCCGGAACGCACGGTGCTGACGCTCGTCAACCTCAATGCGTTTGAAGCCCGGGATGTGATTATTCAGGCGGGTGGGCTGGGTGAGCATCACTTCACCCGTGTGACTTATAACCGGCGCAGCAGTGACTGGCCGGGGGACATCGGCACCTATATGGCCCCACCACTGGAAACCGAGCCGCAGCGTGTGGCGATCGACGATCGCTATCTGAAGGTGCACCTGCCGCCTACGACCCAGATCACGCTGAACCTGGAGATGCGGCGGAGGGTCTATCCAGCGTCCTACCAGACGAATCCCTGGGACTAAGTGGCCTGCGGCTGCTGACCACCGTTCTGTTCGACCAGGGTCTTGATGCTGCGCAGCATCTTCTGCTCCATGAGAAATTGCAGCGGTTCGGTCACGACGCGCCACAGGACGAAGTTGGGCACCGTCGGCTCGTACTGGTTGCGGCTGCGGGTGATCAAACGGGTGGACCCATCCGGCTGTTCGTCCAGCACAAAGGCCCAGCTTGCGGTGGCAGGCGCTTCGGTTTTGGGATCGGCGGCCTGCATGACCAGTGCGCGATCCGGCACGATTTCGGTGACGATAAACAGCGGATAACCTTTGGGTCCCATGCGCACCCGGTCGCCGACCTCGATCGTCTGCCAGGCGGGAACAATGTGGTCGCTGTTGTGAATGTCACAGCCAATCAGATTTTCCAGCTGCTCGTAACTGTAGAGACCCGCTTTTTCCTGGCCCATCTGAACCAGCCAGGGCCAGATCGCGACGGCAGGAGCCTCAATGGTAATTGCCCGGGTGACTTGAGCATTCGGGGCTGGCGCGATGCCATCCCCCGGCAGCGATCGGTTGACCTCGTCGTCGGTTGCACCCCAGCGGGCATGCCAGGGGCGGATCACCAGCCAGTACAGCGCGAACACAAGTACGATCACAATCAACAGGCGCACAAGCGTAAGCATTGATTTTCCCTCAATGAGATTTCAAGCGCCAGCGTAACATGGTTCCATTCAAGGGCGCAGTAATGACCATCATGCCAACTGACGGTGAATGTCACCCGGTCCACAGTCGGTCTGAATACCCTCGCTGCGCACGCCTGATACGCATTCGACTTTGACGGAACGTATACCCATTATTTACGTGTCTCATACGCACACCCCCTATCCTGAACACTCGTGTCAGCATCCCAATTCAGACGGCGCTCGAACGTGCATATCAACTTGCTCTGCGATCGCGATAGCCTTGCCTTTCGATCATCTGTTTTGTGGGTCGAGGAATCTGTCGGTGACGGTGTAGACACGTTTCATAGTCGTATGGTCATGAGGAGAAACAGGTTGGTGGGTCGTATTCGGATTCTGTTGGTAGATGATCATGAGTCGGTGCGCAAAGGCCTGGACGTATTCCTGGGTACCTGCGCCGATATGGAAGTGGTGGGCGAGGCAGATCACCAGCAAAACGCACGCCAGTTGTGTCGGCTGCAACAGCCTGATGTGCTGCTGGTGGATATTGAACTGGGTGCCAGGGGGAATCAGGATGGAATCGCGCTGGTTCGGGCGGTCCATGTCGAGATGCCCCGCGCGCGCGCACTTATTCTGAGTGGGTTTGTGTCCGAAACGCTGCTGGAAGCAGCATTGGAGGCAGGCGCAGCCGGTTATCTCGTCAAGAATGTGACGGTCGATTTTTTGGCTGAGTCGATCCGCCGAGTAGCTGCCGGGGAGCGCGTGCTGTGCCCGTCGGCGCGCCTGGTGTATCAACGCCTTTACCCTGGCGAGCCATTCTGAAGGAGACATAAGCCAGCGAAAGAATGCCAGAGGCGCGTTCAACCTCTGGCATTCTTTGTGGATGTCAGCGCTGGTCGCTGCGCAGATCGAGCCAGTCGATTTCGGCCTGGGTGAGGGGAAGCTCCAGCGCAGCAACGTTCTGCTGGAGTTCGTCGGCGCTGCGGCTGGCAATGAGGGCGTGGATATTCAGCGGCTGGTTGAAGATGTAGGCCACCGCGATTTGGGCGATGGTAACCCCTTTTTCAGCGGCCAGTTGCTCGACCCGCTCCAGGCGCTCGAAATTGGTTTCATAGCCGTAGGCATCGACCACCACTTTATCGTTGTAGTCGCTGAAGGTCGCCAGGTTATCGCGCCGGAAGCGCCCGCTGAAAAAGCCGCCCGCCATACTCGACCAGGTAAACAGGGGCATCTGGTTGGCCTGATACCAGGCGCGTTCCTCGGCTTTGCCCGGCCCGCTGATGCTGATGCAGCCGGACCAGGGTTCTTTGATCTGGTCAGCCAGGCTGAAATTCGGGCTGCTGGCGGCGAAAGGTTTCAGGCCGTGCGCCTCGGCGTAGGCATTCGCTTCCTGAACGCGGGCCACCGTCCAGTTGGAGCCGCCGAAAATGCCGATGATCCCCTTGTTGTGATATTCGTTTAATTTCTCGACGATCGGGCCAACCGGCACATCCGGGTCGTCGCGGTGCAGCAGGTAAATATCC
>JAIOHO010000891.1 GCA_019912905.1 Anaerolineae bacterium | reverse complement strand
GAAATAGTCCTCAGCAGGTGTCGGTGTATGGCGCATTTGTCGCGCTAAAGGTTTAAGTTTCCACCAGAGTTCGGGGGGACTGTTTCCAAACAAAGACACCTCACCCCTGTCTTCTCTCCATTGATGGAGAGGGGTAAACGGCGGATCTTCCTGGCTCCCCCTCGCCACAGTTGGAGAGGGGGTTGGGGGGTGAGGTGCCTCATTCTCCCAATCCCATACCTTGAGCCGCGCCTCCAGCACATCCCAGACGAGCTGCTGTTCCGGGGTGAGGGGCGGCGCGAGGCTGGGGACGAACTCGCGCTGGGCCAGCGAATCGCGCCAGCTTTCGCTCTCGCCCAGCAGCACCAGCCCTTCGTCTTCCAGCCGCTTGAGGTCCGCCAGTTTCGCATCGGTCTGCGCATACAGCCAGCTCAAATCCAGGGCTTCGTTCTCGCGCGCCAGCACCCGCAGGATATGATGCAGGCGCTCGCCTTTGCGCAGCGCGATCAGGTTTTCATCGACCGCCTCGCGCGGCAGAATCAGCCAGACGCGCAGCGGCTCATCTACGTCGCGCTCGTCCTGATTGGTCGCCACCGACCCGCCAGCTTCCAGCTTCTTGAGGGTATCGCGGGTCGTCTCGGCAATGCGCAGGGCGCGCTCGACCGGCAGGCCATCTTCCCCGGCGGCGGCGATGACCTCCAGCAGGTCGGCCTGTTTGCTGGAGCGTCCCAGGTGGCGGGCCACGTGGTCGATCTGATGCGGGTGGATCGCCAGGGCTGCCGTCTTCACCAGTTTGGGCCGGGCGCGCGGGGCCGTCAGAATATTGGCCTTGTGCACGATTGCGGCTTTCGCCAGCCCATCGACCGCCGAGCGCCAGTCTTTGCCGGGCAGTGCCAGGTTGAGCTGATGTCCGGTCAGGGGGCCGCGCCGCTGGAGGAGGGCGAGGACCTGGGTTTCCAGTTCGGTCAGGTGATCGACGTCCTCCGTCAGCAGGGTGACCTGCACGTCGCGCCGCCCGGTAAGGCCCGGCGGCAGAAACAGCCACAGACACGAGCCAAGCGCCATCAGGTTATGCTGGCTGATCCAGCGGGCGATGGCGATCTGCTCCGGCGTGACCACCGGGCGCGGGTCGAGCACCGCCAGCACCGGTTTGGTCTGCGGGATGTCGCTCTCGGTGGGCAGGTCGATGACGATGCCATGCTGCTGTGCCGTGCGAAAGGCGACCTGCACCAGATGGCCGATTTCAACCTGCCCGGCCAGATCATCCGGGATATGATAGTGAAAGGTGCCGCGCACCGGCACATTCAAGGCAATTTCGGCGTACATATGAGCTATTGTATAGGAAGCTGGCGCATTCATCTATTGTTTGGTCCGCACCTGGAAGGACAGCGACTCGCATGCAGCCCTGGAAAACCCGCACCCGCAAGACCCTGCTCCATCACAGCAAATTCCTCACCGTCGAAGTCCATGAAGTCGAACTGCCGGATGGCCGCGTGATTCCCGATTGGCCCTGGCTGGTGACACCCGATTTCGTCATCGTCATTGCCGTGACCGACTCCGGCGATTTCCTGGCTTTTCGCCAGACGAAGTACGCCGTCGATGGCGAGTGTCTCGCGCCGGTCGGCGGCTATCTGGAAGCGGGCGAGAATCCGCTGGCGGCGGCGCAGCGCGAACTGCGGGAAGAAACCGGTTATGAGGCGGCGGACTGGACCTCACTCGGCCAGTATGCGGTCGATGGCAATCGCGGCGCGGGGACGGCGCACCTGTACCTGGCGACCGGCGCGCGCAAAATCACCGAACCGGACGCGGACGACCTCGAAGAACAGGAGTTTCTGCGGCTCAAGCGTGAGGCGGTCGAGCAGGCGCTGCACGAAGGCGCGTTCAAGGTGCTGCCCTGGGCGGCGGGGGTCGCGCTGGCGCTGCTGCGCATCGACCGCTGAGGCTGCGGCGACAGTTCACGCAGACCCAACCTCGTCAGCGCAGGCGGAAGCGCCTACAATGGGCGCATGATCGACTTCGATTCCCTTCCTCAACCCTCGGAACGCCGCATCGCCGTGCATGTGCAGCCTGCCGCCGAACGCGCCCTGCGCAGCGGCCATCCCTGGTTATTCGACCAGGCCATCCGCAAGCAGAGCCATGACGGTCAGCCCGGCGACCTGGCGGTGATTTTCGACCAGAAGCGGCGCTTTCTGGCCGTTGGGCTGTATGACCCGGATTCCCCGATTCGCGTGCGCATCTTGCAGCACTGGCAGCAGGCGGCCATTAATGCGGATTGGTTCGCCGAACGACTGCGCGCCGCCGCCGCCATTCGTCAGCCGCTGATCGACCAGCAAACCACCGGCTACCGGCTGGTGCATGGCGAAAACGACGGTCTGCCCGGCCTGATCATCGACCGTTATGCCGATACGCTGGTGCTCAAGCTGTACACGGCGGCGTGGCTGCCGCACCTGCGCGATGTCATTGCCGGGCTGCAAGCAATCCAGCCGTTCGACGCGCTCATCCTGCGCCTGAGCCGCAACATGGAGGCGGCCACCCTACCGCTGGGCCTGCAAGACGGTCAGACGCTGATTGGGGAAGCGCCGGAGGAATCTGTGATTTTTCAGGAGAATGGGCTGCGCTTTGCGGCGGACGCCGCTCACGGCCACAAGACTGGCTTTTTCTTCGACCAGCGCGACAACCGGGCCTTCGTGCGCAAGATCACGTCCGGGCGGCGCGTGCTGGATGTCTTCGCCTACAGCGGCGGATTCTCGGTGTACGCGGCGTCGGGTGGCGCGACCGACGTCACCAGCCTGGATTCCAGCGCCCCGGCGCTCGCAGCGGCAGCCGCCAATTTTGCGCTCAATCAGGCTGATACTCTCGTCGCGGCGGCCCGGCATTTGACGCTGGCCGAAGATGCCTTCGACGGCCTCGAACGTCTGTACGCCGACGGGCAGCGCTATGACCTGGTCATCGTCGATCCCCCCGCCTTTGCCAAGAACGCGGCGGAGGTCGAACGGGCGCTGGCGGCCTATACACGGCTGACCGGGCTGGCACTGAACGTGCTGGCCGAGCGCGGCATCCTGGTGATGGCCTCCTGCTCCAGCCGGGTGACGCCGGACGCCTTTTTCAGTACGGTGCTGCGAGCGACCAGCGCGGCGGGAAGGCCGTGCATCGAGATCAAACGCAGCGGCCACGCCCTCGATCACCCCATCGGCTTCCCCGAAGGCGAATATCTCAAGTGCCTGTTTGCGGCGGTGACGGATTAGTAGACCAATTTGGGGATTACAATTCCATTGTTCTGGACCGATGTATGAATATTTGAGAGATTGATGTAACGTCAGTAGAAAAAGCAAAGGAGTCGTTTGGCGACCCCTTTTACTTGTCATATAGATCATTGCCGTTTCTAGCGGGATTAGCTTATTGTCAATCCCGCAATCCATCCCACTATTGCACCAAATCCGCCAGCTCCCACAAGTATTAGTAGAAGATGCTTCATTGGAATGCGAAGATGGATGTCTACATCCAGTGCTTGCTTCGTCACGAGAATACGTGTCGGTTGTTTGGAACTTTCCCAGTCCAGCATCTCGCTTACGGTGAGTTCCATACTATCTATAGACTCATACACTCTCTCGGGTAGCTTCCCTTTGGAAAGCTGATCGATTGAAACCTTGACACCCTTATCGCCCGCCATTGACATACTCCTGATCATATACATTGATCAAAGGAGCATGATTTCACGCTCCTTGCCGTCTTCACGAATCAGGAGGGTTGCGTCAGGAGTATTCTCGATTTCGATTGCTAAAAGACCGAGTTTGATAAAACTGCGAAGTATGGCAAGGACAGTTGTTTGACGTTGGTCAGCAACTCTCCTGAGTTCCTCATAGACGTCTTTTGGCAATCCTAGATTATAGCGTTTCAGATTGGAACCGTTGGTAGCCACATTACGATCTCCTAGCTACTGCATGTTTTATCTCCTTTTAGAGACTAGACATTTCCGGCGAACGGTCTTCCGACGCCCCACCAATTGAATCGTGAATATGAGACGGTATTGAGCATCTTGAACTACCTCCTCAAACTATGACCAGCGATTTGGTATTCCCACATAACAGCACAAAACAAGTACGTGCTATGTACACCACATGTACATTATAACACAACCTCTAATATATTCAACTGAGAAACTGATGAAAGCAATTATACAGGGAAGACACAATTACATGGGCAGGATGCGGATGCAGAAGGTCAGGTAATTTCAATCCCCCGCCACGACCGGCACGGTGACTGATTGACGTTCGTGGCGGTCGTGCAGCACCAGCCCTTCATGCACGACGAAGGACACCAGCGCGACCAGAAACAGGTACGCGCCGATCGTTTCCAGCCCGGCACGCTCGGCGACGAAGGCGGCCAGTCCCGGCAGCAGCGCCAGCCCGATGCCTGATGCCGCGATTTGCAGGCCGACGGTGTTGGCCTGATGGCGTAGGCCCACCCGCCGGGGCGTATCGGCCAGCAGCGTCGGCAGCACCGGCCCCAGCGTAAAGCCGATCACGGCGATTCCCAGGAAGGTGAGGTTGTTGCTGAGGTTCGACCACAGCAGCAGCGTGCCGAGGATCGTCAGGAACATGTTGATGCGCATGTAGCGGTTGTTCCCCACGCGGCTGACGACCATGCCGGTGAAGATGCGCCCGGCAGTCAACCCGGCCCAGTAGATGCTGATCCACAAACCCGCCGTCGCCGGATCGACCCCCCGGCTGTCGGTCAGCAGGCTGTTGGTCAACTGCCCGGTGCCGATCTGGATGCCGCCGTGCAGGAAAAACAGGGTCATGCCGTACAGCGCCGGGACGACTCCCAGGGTTTCGCGCAGGGTCGCTTTGGGGCGTTCCGGCTCGGCGGTCGTCCTGGCCCGCGCGTCGAGCTTCCACTCACTGCGGGTGATGGCGAACACCGCGGTCAGGGCGATCTGCATGGCGATGAAGATACCGTAAGCCCAGCGCCAGTCCAGCCCCAGGTTGATGACCACCAGCGTCACGACCAGCGGCCCCAGCGAGGACCCCAGGCCATACCAGGCGTGCAGCCAGTTCATCGTGCCGGAGCCGTAATGGGCGGCGGCATGGTTGTTGATGCCGGTATTGAGCGCGGTCACGCCGAAACCGAACACCAGCGCGGCAAATACCAGCAGCGGCCAGCTCGGAGTCAGCGCATAGCCGAGCAGCCCGGCCAGCATGATTACGCTGCCGATCAGCATGTAATTGCCCAGCCCGATCCAGCCGATGACGCGCCCGCTGTAGACGCTCATCACCAAGCGCCCGATGGTGACGGCGGTCAGCAGAATGCCGATCGAATCCAGCGAGACGCCAAAGGTCGTCTGCATCGAGGCCCAGGCGACGCCCAGGGCAGCGTTCGGCATCCCGACGGCGATGAAGCCAATAAAGCCGATGAACAGGAGTTTGCGGTTGGCGCGCTGGGGCATGGGGGGAACCCTTGAGTGTGTGTCGATTTTCACGATTCTAGCACAGGCGGCGCAAACCAATAGTGTCCAGATTTTGCGGCCCGCGCTGCGATCGATTATCTTCTTAGCGTGAAGTTGAGTGCTGAGTTTTGAGTATTGAGGAAAACAATGTCTATCCGGTTGTTTGGATTGGACTCAGTACCCAGCGCTCCGTATTTCCTGTTTTTCTGCGAGGTAGCTGATGACTGACACGCCCCGCCCGCGCTTTACCGGCGCACGGCTCTACAACGATCCCGACAGGCTGTTTTCCTTCTGGTATCCGCATACCTGGCATCAGATGCAGCCGGAAGGCCAGCGCAACACAGTGCTGGTCGCACCCCAGGCGGATCACCTCGCCACCAGCTTCAGCGTCGAGGTGCGCGACCTGGGCATGCCCGTCACGCAGGAGGACCTGCCGCTGCTGCGCGAGGCAGTCGAGGAAGGGCTGGTGCAGTTAGGTGACTACCAGATGGAAGCCTTCGGGACCTTCGACGAGCCGGGCCGCTTTGGTTTCGAACTGCGCTACACTTTCCGCTTTGAAGACACCTGGCGCAAACGGCGCGCCCTGCTGTACTACCGCGATCACTATCAGTACAGCCTGATTGCGCAGGGGGCGACGATCGAGGATTTCGACACCTGGCAGCCGATGTTCTCCTACATGATGCTCACCTGCAATGCGGGCGGGTTCGACCTGCGGGCCTGGGCAGAGGGTCAGCAGCGCAATAGTGGCGAAGACTGAGCGTCAGGTCGCGCGGATTTCGCGCCGCTCGCGGTAGATGCTCGGCGGCAGGCTGGTGATCTTCTTGAACAGGCGCGAGAAATAATAGGGGTCGGCGTACCCCAGTGCGTAGCAGATTTCCTCGATCTTCATGTCGGTCGTTTCCAGCAGTTCGCAGGCCTTCTGAATCTTCAGCCGGATAAAATAATCGATGGGCGCATAGCCGGTGCGGGCGCGGAACTGGTGCGAAAAGTGCGAGATCGACAGGTGCGCCTGTCCCGCCAGTTCGTCCAGGCTGCACGACTCGGCCAGGTGTTCCAGCATATACTGAATCGTCTTTTCAATATCCAGCCCACGGGCATCGGTGGTGGGCGTATACACGTTCAGCAGCGCCAGTTCGCTGAGCAGGTGGCGCAGGATAGCCGCCGCGCGCATCAGGTGATGCAGGCTGTACCCGGACTGGAGCGTCCCGGCCAGCGCGTTAAACAAGGCCAGGACGTTGACCTGATCGCGGACCCGGATCACCGGTTCGGCGGCGGTAATGTGGGCCAGGTCGAGCAGCGCAGGCACGTCCGCGCCGCCAAAATGGGACCAGTGGATGCTCCAGGGGGCATGGGGATTAGCTCCATAGGCATGAGCGCAGCCCTGCATGACGAACAGCACGTCACCGGGCCTGATGAGATGTTCGCGCCCGTTCATCCGCAGCCAGCCCTGACCGGCATGGCAGTAGATGATGATATATTCGCCGATGGTGTCGCGCTCGGCCACATGGCCGCTGGCCTGATAGTAGTGCCCGGCCCGCATGGGGAATAAACCGGCCAGCAGCGGGTGCTGACACTGCTGCCGGATGATGTCGTCGGGAATGGGATAAATGGTGAAGCGCGGGTTGATTCGAACCATAAGTTTATTATCGACGGGTCGTGCAAAATAGTCCAGCTATGCCGCAGGATGCGCTATTCAGATCGACGGCGCTGCCCCCTAGAATCGAACATGGCTGACAGGACAAAGGGGTATCTGATGTTATCACCAATAGAAGCCCAACATTACGAGGCGGCGGGGTATCATGTCGTGCGCGGGTTGTTCTCCCCGGCGGAAGCTCTGGCGATCCGCGCGCACTACGAGGCCATGCATGCCGCGCAGGATTATCAACAGAGCGGGACGAAGCCAGACCTGACGAGCGACGATCCTCTCAAGCGTTATCCGCGCATCATGCACCCGCACCGCTACGATGCCCAGTCGCTGCGCTGGCTGCTGGACGACCGGCTGCGCGACTGGCTGATGGTGCTGCTCGGTAAGGAACCGTATGCGGTGCAGTCGATGTATTACTTCAAGCCGCCGGGCGCGCGTGGGCAGGCGCTGCATCAGGACAATTATCACCTGAGAGTCAACCCAGGCACCTGCATGGCGGCCTGGATCGCAGTGGATGACTGCGACGAGGACAACGGCTGTTTGCAGGTGGTGCCGGGCACCCACGACCTGCCCGAATTATGCACCGTCGAGGCGGACCGGAACCTGAGCTTCTCGAAAACGGCGCTCGATCTCCCCCAGGACCTGCTGGCGCAGGCTGTGCCGGTGATTATGAAGCCTGGCGACGTGCTGTTCTTCAACGGCCAGCTCATTCACGGCAGCTACCCCAACACCTCGGCGGATCGCTGGCGGCGTGCCCTGA
>JAIOHO010000890.1 GCA_019912905.1 Anaerolineae bacterium | reverse complement strand
GGCCAGCAGCGCCAGCCGGTCCTTACGCCACAGGCCGAGAACCGCCGCCGCGCCTCCGATCAGCGCGGTCGGCAGCGGCAGTGCCCCGGCGACGATCTTCGGGATAAACAGGGCTAACTGCACCTTGTGGGTGATTTCGGTGAGGTTCAGCCAACCCATCCCCAGCGACAGGAGGCCGAGTGTGCGCGCGATCTTCCTGAGCATGATTCATCCCCCCTTGAGCGCTGTATCTCGGACTACATTCAGGGTGTGAACACCGGGCGGGTCCCATCGATGTCGTCGAAGGCATAAGCGCGGGCCAGATCCGCCACCAGCAGTGCCTGACCACTGCGCGCCAGCACCTGCGGATCGCCAGCCAGGGCGACCACCGCCCGCCCGGTATACTGCGGCGACTCCGAGGTGGACATGTCAAACCACTGGGCATTCTTCAGCACTAACTCAGTTCGCACCAATCCCGGCGAAAGCGAAACCACCGCAACGCCGTGATTCCGCAGCTGATCGGCCATCTCACGAGCCAGACGATCCGTCCCAGTCTTGGCGATATTGTAGGCTGGATTGCCTGATTCGGGCACCCGGAAGCTGATGTGGATAATCAGCCCGTGATGCTGTTCGGCCATGATTGGGGCGGCAAAGCGGCTGGCGACATAGGCCCAGCGCAGCCCGGCCAGATTCTCATCCCAGAAGCTGATGGGCTTGTTCCAGAACGGCGCATCCGGCGGAAGATGACGATTATCCGCGTATCCTTCATAGCCCGCCCAGGCATTATTCACCAGCAGGTCCAGCCGTCCCTGTTCCGCCATGATGCGCTTGAACACGTTCTCGACCTGCTCATCATCCCGATGATCGCAGGGGATGGCGATTCCCTGGCCGCCCAGCGCGGTCACTTCTTCCGCTGTGTGGGTGATGGTGCCGGGCAGTGACCCCAGCGCTTCCCCATCCTGATGGCTGCGCCCGGTCACATAGACCGTCGCCCCGGCTTCCCCCAGGCTCAGGGCGATGCCCTTGCCGACCCCTCGGCTTGCTCCCGTGACCAGCACGATCCTGCCTGATAAAGATACCATTGGCTTCCCTTTCTGCGCTCAGTTGACCACCAGGGGATATTCTGTGATCGACATGACATCCACAGTTACCCAAATACTGGTGTGATGCCCAGGGTCGCGCTATACTAAACTGATCCTCAATAAGCGAATTACCCCACCTGTTTTCGGGCTGCAAATTCCATTTTGACCGCACATTTCTCCGTAAACCGGCTCAGTTGGTGATACGGATGCGGTCCGAATCCGCCATGCGCCAGCCGCCAAAGACGCGCTCCAGTTCGGCGGCGACGGCCAGCGCGGTTTCATCGTCGCCCGGCTGGGCCACCACCTGAACCACCAGCGGCAGGCCGTTGGCCGACCAGCGCACCGGCACACTGACGGACGGGAAGCCGAGCATGTTAAACATGAGCGTATAGGGCAGCGAGATCGGCAGCCACCACGTCCAGCCATGCCGGGGTGGGGGCGTGACCAGCACCGGGCAGAGAATCACGCCGCCGGGTCCCATGATTTCCTGAAACGCCTCGCGGGTGCGGTCCAGCGCGGCGGGCTTGCTCATCCCGCTCAGGTGGACCAGGCTGCCGGACAGCGACACCAATAAATGGAAGAACAGCACTTCCGGCGAGATGCGCCCGCGTTTTTTGAGATGCGCGCGGATTTCGTCCAGGTAGTCAAAGCGCTGCCCGCCGCCCAGTTGCAAGCGGTAGGCATGGACTCCGCCGCCGCCGTAAAAGCCGCCGACAAACTGGAACCCGGCCTTGACCATCGGCAGTCTGGGCTGATCCACGATGGTCATCCCGGCGCTGCGCAGCGCCCCGGCAGCCATCGCCACCGTATCGGCCACCAGGCCGGAAACCGGGTAGAGCGGGTTGCGGATGTAGACCAGCGCCGGGCGATCTTCAAGCGTAATCCGACGGTAATCCCGCACCGGCGTGCGCGACAGCACCTCCAGCCCCAGCGCCAGGTCTTCGACGCGGCGCGCCATCGGCCCGGCCTGATTCCAGGCGACGAGGTCTACTGGCATTTCGGGGATATGCCCCTGTGCCGACACGCGCCCGGCAGTGGGCATCAGGCTGGTGATGCCGCAGGCCGCCGCCGGGATGCGCAGGCTGCCCGCCACATCCGACCCCAGGCCAAGCGGAGAGCCGCCTGCTGCGATAATCGCGCCTTCACCGCCGGAACTGCCGCCCACCATCCGCCGCAGATTCCAGGGGTTGCGCGTGCGGCCATACACCGGATTGACGGTTTCTCCCAGCCAGCACAGATCGGGCACATTGGTCTTGCCCAGGATGATCGCCCCGGCCCCGCGCAGGCGGCGCACCGCATCGGCATCGTCTTCGGCCATGCAGTCGCGCCGGTAAGATGACCCGCTGACGAAGCGTTCCCCGGCCACCGCGAAGCTGTCCTTAATGGTCACCGGCACGCCAAACAGCGGCGGCAGGTCCTCGGTGCCGTTCCCGGCCAGCCGGTCAGCCGCCTGCTGCGCCTGTTCGCGGGCCTGCTCGAACATCGGCACGACGACGGCATTGAGGTGTGGGTTGACCTGCTGAATGCGCTGAATGTGGGCTTCGACGACCTCGACCGGGTTGAGT
>JAIOHO010000889.1 GCA_019912905.1 Anaerolineae bacterium | reverse complement strand
GGTTCTAATGAATACAACATGGGGCCAATACTGGATGCTGCACGCCGACCAGGCTCCCACCTACCTGGGGGGCGAATTCGCGCAGGGCGGTGGGTTACTTTCTCCAGATGATCAATGGCTTATGGTTCCAATGTCGCAGCGCTCTGGGGATTGGAACTATACGATTTGGAATTTATTCGAGGAGATTGCTGTACTCGACGAGCTACATAAGAGTTACACCGAAATCGTGGCTCGTTTCTTCGATCAGGGTTTCGCCTATCTTGTACTCGAAGAGTCTGAACCAACAGAGGCTTTCTTCTTCAATTATGAAGATCAGACCACTATACCATTACCTGCCGAGCTTTACTTTGATGTCACGTCCGATCATGTTTTCCTCTGCGGAGGCTATGACTATATCTGCGTCTACCACCTGGGGGATGCTGCTCCGACCACATTGCTTAAGGATATGTCCCTGATCCCGCTTCAAAGTGTACCTAAGCAGGCCGCTGAGACTGAGTGATCTCTCACAGACCTAACTGCGCATAAGCGCTCTACTCCAAGCTGCGCCCGGCGATGAAGGCGCGCACGAACTCAATCGTATCCTCGTCGGTTGGCTGATCCGCATGGCTCAGCGCGGCCTGTTCATCATCCCCGAACTGCTCGACCAGCCGGGCGGCGTGCTGCATCTTGTTCGTCAGATCGACCAGTTCCGAGCGGGTCATCACCGCCGGGCTGTGGCCTTCGATGAACTGATCGGCGTCGAAACTCAGGATCGCCTCGATGAGCGGGAACAGCCGCCGATGGGTGAAGTGGCGCACCGGGGTGTAGATGGCATCATACAGGCAGTCGCCCAGGAACAGCACGTTGTCCGGCTGGATGTGGATGACGCACGAATCGGAAGCGTGGTCGCCGCCGACATGCCGGATGTGGCAGTCCACGTCCCCCAGGTGGACATCCAGCGCCTGATCGAAGACGACATCGGGCCGGGCGATGCGCACCGTGCGCGGTTCGGGCAGTTCCAGCTTGATGTCGCGGGCACAGGCGAGAATTTCCTCCCCGGAGGCCACGCGCGCGTTCAGCGCTGCGTCGCTCCAGTCGTAGTCGGCCAGGACCGCCAGACGCTGCGCGGTTTCCTGATGGGCGATGAGGGGCACGCCGATTTCCGCTGCGCCAAAGACATGATCCCAGTGCCAGTGAGTCAGCGCAACATAGTCGGGTGCAGGCCCACCCAACGCGGCCAGCGAATCGAGAAACTCACGCGCATGGGCATCCGACGCACCGGAATCGAGCATGAGGGTATGGCGCGCGCCGACGACGGCGCATAACGAAGGTCGGTCGGGCTTGGCGGGCGGCAGCCAGTAGACATGCTCGGAAATCTGCTGTAGAGCCGGGTTGGACATGCGGACCTCTGGATTGGGAGCGCGCAGCGGTCAGTCCGCCGCGTCGATGGTGTCGATGTAATGGGCCATCGTGGTCAGCGATTTGCCGAGGATAAATTCACGGGCGTCCTGAATCACGCGCGGGCAGGCGCTTTCTTCGAGCGCGGTATACAGTTCGTCGGCGCGGTCAAAGGTTTCGTGATGGACGTCGGGATTGCTGCGGACATAGGTGAGAATGCGGGCGGCTTCTTCCGTCAATTCACGTTCGATCAGGCGCTCGGCGATGCCGGTCATCGCGTCCAGCGCATCCCGCACCGCACTGATGACCAGGGCCGCTTTGAGCGCCACGCGGTACTCTTTCTCACTCAGTTCGTAATGGGCCATGCTCTACCCCGATAAGTTTGGAACGCATAATTATTGTAGCGATTTCCCCTCCGATCTGCTACCTCCTGGTGGCCCCTCCTTTTTCCCTCCCCCGGTTCCCGCCTGCCCGGTGGGGGTGGCCGGACGGCTTGTGATCTACCCTGAGATCATGGACCGAACGAGCGAAACAGGAGCACCCCATGAACACCTTCACCTCCCGCGATTACGAACTGAACCAGGAATACCGGAACCGCCAGATGGCTGCCGCTGAACCGCACACGATGCGCCCCGAGCCGAAGCGCCCGGCCCAACCGCGGCCTGCCTTCTCCCACCGGGCCATCGTCATTGCTGCCTTCCTGATCCTCGCGGCGGTGCTGCTGGTTGCTTCGCCCCGCGCAGAAGCACAGGACCGCATGAACCGGGCCGACGCGGGCGCGTCAGTGGGGTCGCCGGTCGAACTGGCGCTGATCCTGGGCGATTATTACTACGACCACGGGCAGTATGACCAGGCGGTTGCGGAGTTCAGCAAGGCGGTCGAGCTGATGCCGGAGCGGTTGTTCGAGTTGATGCCCGCGCAGTCGGTGGTTTACTGGCATCTGGGCGAGGCACAGGAGCAGGCCGGGCAGAGCGCCGAAGCGCTGATCAGCTACCAGCGGTATCTGCAACTGGCCGGGGCGGGCGCGACCGATTATGCGGTCCGCTACGTGCAGACATTCGCGCAGTCGCTCGATGTCTAATCCAGGCAGTTTTGTGACCCACCAGCGGTGCTGAGGACAGCGGGACTCAGGCCGCTATTTATTTTCGGTGGGTGCCTGGAAAGTGGCGATAGTCTCCGCGAGGTCGCGGTGTTGGCCGCGCTCCCAGGCTGCCGCATAACGATCGGGTGTGAGGGTCTGGCGCAGGGTGTCCAGCAGGCGGCGGGTGAGCGGCTCGCGGTCGAGCCACCAGGCAGGGGACAGGGGATGCTGGATGACGAGCGCCAGGATTTCCAGCGCACGTTCCGGCTGGCCGTCATGATTCAGGAC
>JAIOHO010000888.1 GCA_019912905.1 Anaerolineae bacterium | reverse complement strand
TATCAAACGGCTTGGTGATGTAATCCACCACCCCCAGTTCAAGCCCCTGCAAGCGGTCCACCCGGTCGCGCTTTTCGGTCAGAAAGATGATCGGGGTATCCTGGGTCTGACGATTGCTGCGCAGTTGGCGGCAGATTTCGTAGCCGTCAATATCGGGCAGGCGAATGTCCAGCATAATCAGGCTGACTGCTTCTTCGCTGGTGATGCGCAGCGCGTCCGATCCCCAGGCAGCGGTCAGCACCTCGTAGTTTTCGACCTGAAAAAAGCCGCTCAACATGTCTGACAGGTCGAGGTCATCCTCGACAATGAGAATTCTCGGCTTGTCCACGCTAACCCCCTGTCTGTCCGATTGGTTTCTGGTTGATGACAAAAATACATTCGTCGTGGCCTGCCGCACGGCACGCACTTTCATGCACGAGGAATTCGTAGCCGCCGGATGCCTGGCGCAGACATTCCTGAAACAGACCGACAAGCGCGTGACAAACGGGCCGGTCCGACTGCCGTCCCCAGGCCATCGGGCTGACATCGACTGTCAGTTGATAGGTAGCCTCGTGGATGCTGAACACGGTCTGCTGGTCGGAATACTGGTTGAAGATGGCCGCCAGTGCGTCCAGGCTGATTTGCGCCCGCCTGTTCAGGGGCAGGCTTTGAAAGGCAGGATGTGCCAGGCCCGCCAGCGCACCAAAGGTATGAAAGCCCTGGATAAACCATGACCGGCCAATCCGTAAGGCCAGCCCGCGCCCGCCGCGCGCCCCATACCAGTCTTCCAGCACGCCGCTGACGGCTGCCAGGTAAGCGAAATCAAACTTGCGCTCCAGTGTATCCGGGGGCAGATCGCTCAGGTAGGTGGTCAGCCCGGCCAGACCCACAATGGCATCCAGCCCTTCGGCACCGAGCACATCTTGCATTCCCAGCAAAAAATAGCGCGCAAAGCGGTAGGGATAGTACAGGCCGCTGGGTTCCAACACAGGGCGTGACTTCTTTCAAACGTGTTTAGACCAGCTTCTCCAGGTCTTCGACAGTGCGGTTAACATCCAGAAAGATCAGCCCCAACTTGGCTTCGGGGCGTGCCAGAACCGTAAGCACGGCTTCTTCACCGACGCTGGTGAGAATGACGTAACCCTTCTCACCCTTGATAAAGACCTGTTCCAGAATGCCCCGGCCCAGTTCGGACGAGATGCGTTCGCCCAGCGAGAGCATGGCCGCCGACATCGCGCTGACGCGATCTTCTTCCACGTTGCCCGGCAGGGCCGAAGCCATGCTCAGACCGTCCACGCTGACGATGGCTGCGCCTTCGACATCGCCGGAGCTGGCCTGCAAATCACGCAGCCGCTCGACCAGTTGTTCCGTCCGTGACTTCGCCAAGTGCCTCACTCCTGCAACGACAAATCCATTATTGGTATATGCTTCTGGATTGTAGCACAAAACCGGCCAACACAATATAAACCTTAAGCCTGAGAGCCGTGACGCGCTGGCGAAAAACAAAACGGCTGCCCGCTGTGGACAGCCGCCTGCAAGTGAAGACTGAGGTCGCGGGTTACTGGTCGCCTTTGACTTCGCGTACGACTTCGATTTTCACACGGGCCACCAGCGCCGCAAACGCGCCCACCACGGCCAGCCAGGGGGCTGCAAGTGCCACCGCGCCGCCCGCCAGCACGCCGATGGTCAGCGGCATTTCCATGTAGACATCATCCTCGGCACTTTTGATCCGAATCTGGCGGACGTTGCCTTCTTCGACCAGGTCCTTGACCCGCTCGACCAGCTGATTCCCCGCCACTTCGATTTCTTCGGTGAAGGTCTTATCCTTCTGTTCGTTATCCTGCTCGCTCATCTGATTCGCTCCTTGTGTCTCGTGCCGCGGACGGGATGACCGCTGCTGCTTGATTATAGATTACATCATACTATACGGGGGATGCATCTGCCGGGTTGCATGGCTGCGGTCCGATTTCCGGCGATTCCTACACGATTCCGATGCGCGGCCCCCCAGGATTGGCACGGCCTGCTATAATGGGAATGGGAACGAGCTACGGAGGGCCTACCATGAAACGAGCCGGTTTACTGCTGAGTGCGACCCTGTTTTTCCTAGCGGTGGTGGTTTCTGTGCAGGCTGAATTCGGGTCCAACTGGACGGCGCAGTTCTGGGATAACACCAGTTTCAGCGGCGACCCGGATGAGACGCGAAGTAATCTCGGCGGCATTAATTACAACTGGCCGGGTAAGCCCAACGTCGGCGGTTCGGATGTCCTCGATAAATCGGACAACTTCTCGGTTCGTTTTACCTCCAGCCAATCCTTCAACGCCGCGACCTATACCTTCCAGATCGCGGTGGATGATAACGTGCGCGTCTATATCGACGGTGAGCAGGTGTTTGAGGATTTCAGCGGCGGGCCGGTCAAAACCCTGTCCTTTACCCGGTCGATGAGCGCGGGCAGCCACAGCCTGCGGGTCGATTTTGTCGAAGTCAGCGAGGCGGCAGTTATCCAGTTTCAGTGGTTTACTCAGGGAACCGCGCCGACCTCCATCTATACGGCGGTCCCCAGCGCGACCCCGGTTCCGCCCCTGACGGCCAGTGTCAGCGCCAGTGTCCGCGGGCTGGCGGTGCGCACCGGACCCTACCTGGGTGCGACGCTGGTGACGGTGGCGCTGCCTGCCGAGAGTTATCCGGTGATGGCCCGCAGCACCAGCGAACCGGGGGTGACCTGGTACCAGATCAACGTGAACGGGCAGATTGGCTGGTCATCGGGCCGCTACCTGGTGTTTAACACCGATCCCGGCGGCCTCGGTCTGGGCGGGAGCGTATTCGATACACTCGGCAGCCCGGCGGAGACCGGCGTGATCGCCGCCCCACGCGCGGTGATGAACATGCGCGCCCAACCCAGCACCCGCACCGCAGTCGTGGGGACGATCCCCTGGGGGGCCGAAGTGCCGCTGTATAACCGCACGGTGCAGGGCGGCCAGAACCGCTGGTTCCAGGTGCGCTACCAGGGTCAGTTGGGTTGGATTTTCGCGCCGTATGTCAGCGTGCATGGCGCCATCAACGCGGTCCCCATCCGCTGATGTCTGCGCCGCCGAGTAAGAGGCGACGACAAACACTCAAGTTCTTTGGGACTCCGTAAATCCCAAAGATGCCTGGATACTGGCCGGGTGATTTAGTGCCCGGCAGCCCCGTTTCCTGTCGGACCGTTTTGAGAAGCGGCGGACTCGCGTGTGTAGCGTGCTTCGACCGTCAGGGCGATGCCCCCGCGGACTTTAAACGCGCCTTTGACCTCGCACCAGACCGGGTCCAGCGCCGCCACCAGATCATCCAGAATCAGGTTGGTCACGTGCTCGTGGAACACGCCTTCATTGCGATATGACCACAGATAGAGCTTGAGTGACTTCGATTCGACGATGCGCTGGTCGGGCACATAGCGGATCGTCAGCGTGGCAAAATCCGGCTGGCCGGTCATGGGGCAGACACAGGTGAATTCCTCGGTTTCCAGCGTGACGACATAGGCCCGCCCCGGGTGCCGGTTCGGGAAAGTTTCCAGTTTGCGGATGGGTTCGCGCACGGTCTGACCGAGCAGAGTCAGGCTCTCGGTGGGATTGGTTTGCTGTTCGTCTGCCATAACGATTTCGACTCCTCAGTTTATTTTCGGAGCCTATTGTACAGGGGTTAATCCAGAATCCTACGGCGACTCAGGCAGTCGGCAGGCTGAAGTAGAAGCGCCCGCCGGGGGTGGCAGGGGTGCGGGCCTCCGCCCAGATCTTGCCGCGCTGGAGTTCGATCACGCTGCGTGCGACGGCCAACCCCAGGCCCGTGCCTTCGATCTGGTGCGTCCGCGCCCATTCCGTGCGAAAAAAGGGCACGAAAATCTGGTCGAGGTCTTCTTTGCGGATGCCTTCGCCTTCGTCCATCACGCAGATCAGAATGCCGGGCAGGAGGACGTCTGATGGGGCGCTGGACGGCAGCTGCTCGAAGCTGGTGATGCAGCGCGTGCTGACGCGAATCGTACTGCCAGCGGGGGCAAACTTGATGGCGTTGTTGAGCAGATTTGCCAGCACCTGCATGACGCGGTCCACATCCATATTGACCGGCGGCAGTTCGTCGTCCAGTTCCAGAATCACCGATTGGTCGCGGCGCTTGTACTGGAATTCGAGCTGGGCGACCACGTTGATGATGACGTCGGGCAGGTGGGCGCGCTGGATATTCAGCTTGAGTTCACCGGCGTCAGCGCGGGTGAGTTCGATCATGTCGGTGAACACGGTGCGCAGATGTTTGGCGCTGGTGAGGATAATTTCGGTGTATTCACGGGCCACCGGCGGCAGGTCTTCCCCGGCCACTTCGAGGATAAATTCGGCGAAACCGTGAATCGAAGTGAGCGGTGTGCGCAGTTCGTGCGAGACGCGCGACAGGAAAGCGGAACGGACCCGCACCGCCGTGCGCTCGGCGGTGACGTCGTGGAAGGTGTAGATGCGGCCCAGCACACGCGCCCCCTGGTACACCGGCCCGCTGTACCACTCAATATCGAGCGGATAGCCTTCTTCGTGCACCAGATGAAACTCGCCGCGCCGGGTGGCCGGGTCGCGCACGGCGATGTTCAGCCAACTGCGCTGGAGTTCCTGGCGCACCCCCTCGGGGATCTGCATTTTCAGCAGGAGTTCCGGCAGCAGCAGCCCCTGGGCGATATGCTCGGAGACGCCGAACAGGTTAGTAAACAACTTGTTGACCGTCAGCACGCGCGCCCCACCCGC
>JAIOHO010000085.1 GCA_019912905.1 Anaerolineae bacterium | reverse complement strand
GATCTGAGCTTCCGGCAGCGGCATGCTGCGCGAGTTCGTCAGCACGAAGACGGCAGAGCCGGGGTCTTTAAACTCTGCTGTCAGTGTCTCGGCGGACCATTCGGTCAGCACCGGGACATCATGGACGGTCTGAGTTCCGGTGGGGTCATCGTCCAGCACTACGACTTTCTGATTGCGCTCGGCAAGGGCTGCGCGAACCGCAGGCAGGGGATCAACCGGCCAGGCTTCGGGAAGTTCGGCAAAGACGTCTGACTGTCTGCGTCGCAATTCGTCCAT
Organism: Anaerolineae bacterium; assembly: GCA_019912905.1. Classification (GTDB taxonomy): domain Bacteria; phylum Chloroflexota; class Anaerolineae; order Aggregatilineales; family Phototrophicaceae. Next base: position 5,319 of record JAIOHO010000085.1, on the reverse strand, counting down.
CGTTTCTTTTCCTTTGTCGATTTAGGCCCGCACATTTTTGTGATCGCTGATCAGCCTCCCGCATGGTCAGTAACGATAGCAAATCTGCGCCCAATCGGAAAGACAAATGCAGGCCATTGGGTGTGAGCGTTCCTGCCGATACGGTATAGTGAACCTCGTGACCCTGCGCACCGTCGTGCCCAGGATCATGACTTGGAAGACTGGCAAACTGCCACGCCGAGATGAAGCCGATACCGCTTCATCTGTCCAGGCGAGCAGGTGAAGACACCGATCAGGAGCGTAACATGACTACAAATTCGACCGTCGGTTTTATCGGTCTCGGTGCAATGGGACTGGCAATGGCGAAGGTGCTTGTGCGGCAGGGGTTTGACGTGCGGGGCTACGACCTCAATCCCCAATCGCTGCGTGCGTTTGGCGAGGCAGGCGGCAGGGTCGCGGAATCGGCCCAGGCCGCCGCGCAGGGGGCCGACGTCCTGTATCTGATGGTCGTCAACGCGGCTCAGGTGCAGGATGTGCTGTTCGGTGCGGGCAGCGCCGTCACGGATCTGCCCCAGGGTGCGGTCGTGATTGTCGGCAGCACGATCATGCCTGCGGATGCGCGCGCCATCTCCACCCGGCTGCATGCGTTGGGCTATGACATGATCGACGCGCCTGTGAGCGGCGGAGTCGTCCGGGCGACGGATGGCACCCTGACCATCATGGCCTCGGGTTCGACCGCCGCGTTCGAAAAAGCGGCACAGGTGCTGGATGCGGTCAGCGCGAATCTGTTCAATCTGGGCCAGGAAGTCGGCCAGGGTTCTACCGTCAAGGTGATCAACCAACTGCTGTGCGGCGTGCATATCGCCGCGGCTGCCGAAGCGATCGGGCTGGGCGTCAGAGCCGGTGTGGACTCGGCCACGCTCTATGAGGTGATCCGTAAGAGTGCGGGCAACTCCTGGATGTTCGAGAATCGCGTGCCGCACATGCTGGAAAACGACTATTCACCCCTCAGCGCGGTCGATATTTTTGTGAAAGACCTGGGCATCGTCCTGGATACGGGCCACGAGAATCGCTTCCCGCTGCCCCTGGCTGCCGCAGCGCATCAGGTCTTTATGATGGCATCCGCTGCCGGTCTCGGTCGTGAGGATGATGCGGCGGTGGTCAAAATCTACGAGCAGCTCACTGGAATCGATGTCACCAGCAGCCAATTTAAGGCTCCCTAAGTCCGCCGACCGCGCTGCCGCTGCCTGATTCCACTGACATTCGCGGATTCAAGCAGCGATCTGTCCGCCGTGACCATGCTGTCGGCTGATCGGTTTTCTGCATGTGAGGTTACGCCGCACCTCGAAACCCCCTGTGCGGCTCCTCTGTTTCGATTCGGGCCGCGCTAACGACAGACAACTCCTTAATTCACGCCCCTGTTCTGCACAGAATCTGCATATTTGTTCCCCGAAATCTGCATATTTTTTGCCGATAATGCGGACAGTTTGTGATGACCCTTGTGTGGAGGCTGACCGGATGTCTGTGAAGTATGCGCTGTTATTGCTGATGCTCGTCACGTTTAGCGTGCCGGTCGCGGCGGGATTTGTGAGAAGCAATCAGGACCTGTCGGCGATCTCCGTCGAAAGCCTGCCTCAACAGGAAAGCACCCCACCGCCCACGACTTTTGACCAGACTGTCATCGTCGATACAGAAACCACGACCTCCGCAGCGGCGGTTACGGCGCTGGGGACTGTCGAAGCGAATCAGACGGCTGAGGTCAGTTTTCGGGTTTCGGGCGAAGTGGCCGAGATCCTCGTCGCGGCGGGGGATGCTGTGAATGAAGGCGATCTGCTGGCCTGGCTGGATGCCGCCGACGCTCAAACTGCTTATGACCAGGCTCGCTTGAATCTGGAGCGTGCCCAGATCAATCTGGATGAACTGTACGAACCCCCGGATGACAGTACGCTGCGCGTGGCCGATGCGAACATCGCCAGCGCCCAGGCCGCCTACAGTTCGACGGCTAATTCGGTTTCTTCGACCGACCTCCAGGCCGGAGAACTGCGCTATCAACAAGCCCTGAATAGTTATCAGACCGCGTCCACGGTCCGGGCCAATATGAACGGCACGGATGAAGAAATCGCCCTGCAAGACGCGGCGGTCGGGGCGGCCTCATTCAACCTCGAAATCGCGCGCCTGCAACTGGAAGACCTGCAAAACCCAGGCAGTTCCAACTTGTGGTCGGCAGGGGTCAGGATCAAACAGGCCCAACTCCAGAAACAGGAACTGCTCGCCGGGCCGACTCAGGCCGAAATCGACAGTGCGGAAGTCGCTGTGGAGCGTGCCGAGTTGCAGCTCACCGAGACGGAATCCACGCTGCGCAAGACGCGGGCCTACGCGCCGATCTCCGGCGTCGTGACGCGCGTCAACGTCGATCCGGGCGAATCGATTGGCACCGGCACCGTGGTGATCGAGATTATGGATAACACGCGGCTGTGGCTGGATGCCCTCGTCCATGAAGTGGATGTGGACCAACTTGTTTCTGGAATGTCTGCGAGCATCATTCTGGATGCATTACCCGACCTGGACATCACCGCGACGGTGGAACAGGTCTCGTGGCTGAGCACGGTCGAGGATGACATCGTGTACTACGATACGCGCTTTGCCATCCTGACAGACGATCCGCGCATCCGTGTGGGTATGACCGCGCAAGTGGTCGTCGAACCTGAGAATTAGTGGAGCACAATGATGAATCAAGAACTTCCAGCCCTTATTCTGGGCACAACTCTGGCGCTGATCGGGATCGGGATCGTCGTCTGGTGGTTATCCCGCCGCATCACCCAACCAGGCCTCAAACGCACGCTTCTGCGCGCCGTCGTCATGGTCACGGCCACGGCCCTGGTGGTGGGCGTCGGACTCTCAACCGTCAATTCTCAGGCCGCCAATCAAGCCGAGGCAGAAACGCCGGTCGTCGCCGAATCCCTGGTGGTCGGCACCGGTGATCTGTCCGTGTCGCTGACGGCGGCGGGGTCCCTGCTGCCCGCCGATGAGAAAGCATTCTCCTTTGCAATTGAAGCCCCGGTGCTCGAAGTGCCGGTCGAAGTGGGGGACATCGTCGCCAAGGGCGATGTGCTGGCCCGCCTGGACACGACAGACCTTGAAGCGCAGATCGCCAGCGCCGAGATTGCCCTGGCGGAAGCACAGGCAGCTTATGACCACCTGACTGCCCCCGCTCGGGACATTGACATCCAGATCGCCGAAGCGTCGGTGGAGGCGGCTCAGGCTTCGCTGAGTTCAGCCGACCAGGGACCAAGCGCTGCCGATGTCGAGATCGCTCGGCTGGAAGCTGAACTGGCGAAGAACCAGCTCTGGCAGACGCAGATTAACCGTGATGTGCGCCTGGCGGCTAACCCGGAATTCCGGGGCGAGAATGCCTATGCCCAGGAAGTTTCGACCAATGCCGGAGTCGAGAATCAGGAACTGAGCGTCCAGGCCGCCGAGGTCGAATATCAAGGCACGCTGGAAGAAGGCCCGGATGCCAGTTCGCTGGCTTCGGCCAACGCGCAGCTTGAAAGCGCACAGGCCGAACTCGATTCGCTGCTCTCCGGCCCGTCTGAAGCGGAACTGCGCAAAGCCAGCATCGATCTCGAAAATGCACAGCTTAATCTGGCGAATGCACAGCAGACCCTGGAGCAGGCGGTGCTGGTCGCGCCGTTCGATGGGTTCGTGGCCTCGGAAAACCTGACCGTCGATTCGCTGCCCCCGGAAGACGAGGAGGCCATCACGCTGATCGACCTCAGCCAGTTTATCGTCAGCCTGAGTATCGACGAGACCGACATTGTCGAGATTTCCCTGGGACAAACCGTTCAACTGGCTGTTCAGGCGCTGGCAGATGCCCAGGTGACCGGGCGGATTACGTACATCGACCTGGCCCCAACGAGTTCCGGCGAGCTGGTGACGTACACGACCGAGGTCACGGTGGACCCGACCGATGCCGTCCTGCGACCGGGCATGAGCACGGTGGCGACCATCGTCCTGGAAGAATTGAACGAGGTGATCACAGTGCCTAATCGGTTCATCACGACCGATGGAACCACCCAGCAGTCTGCCGTGACGGTCCAGGTCGCCCCGGGCACCTATCAGTCGGTGCCGGTGACGCTGGGTTTGCGCACGCTGGAAGACAGCCAGATCCTATCCGGTGTGAATGCCGGTCAAACGATCGTCATCCTGTCAAGCGGCGAGGACACAACCGAACAAAGCGGCATCGGGCTGGGCATTCCCGGTCTGGGCGGCGGCGCGGGTCGCACGGGCGGTGGTGACCCTGGTGCGGGCGGCCCACCTTCCGGCGGATTTGGAGGCTGATGATGACCGAGTCTAGCCTGTCCGGGCACACCAATGGGGCGGCTGCGATGCACACGGGGTCCGCCGTCATGGATATTCACGACATCACGAAGTCCTACCAGATGGGGCAGGTGACGCTGGACGTGCTGAAAGGCATCACCCTCCAGATCCAGCATGGTGAGTTCGTCTCGATCATGGGGCCGTCGGGGTCCGGCAAAAGCACGCTGATGAATATTCTGGGCGCGCTCGACCAACCGACCAGCGGCGAATACTTTCTGGATGGTCAGGATGTTTCTCGCTTGAACGAACGCGATCTGGCGCGGGTGCGCAATAAAAAGATCGGCTTCGTGTTTCAGAGCTTCAATCTGCTCAAGCGTACCTCGGCCCTGCGCCAGGTGGAACTGCCGCTGATTTACAACGGGGCGGGGGAACGTCGCAAACGTGCGACCGCCGCGCTCACCTCGGTCGGGTTGGAAGCACGGTTGGATCACCTGCCCAGCGAGCTGTCGGGCGGTCAGCAGCAGCGGGTCGCCATCGCCCGTGCCCTGGTCAACGAACCGGCGCTGATTCTGGCGGACGAACCGACCGGCAACCTCGACTCGCGCAGCGGTATGGAAGTCATGCAAATCTTTCAGGAGTTGAATCGGGATCAGGGCATCACGACGGTGTTCGTCACCCACGATCCGTGGATCGCGCGCCATACCAATCGGGTCATCACGATTCGGGATGGCAACATCGTGGCGGATCGTCAGGTCGCGGAGCCGCTGGTGGCCGGGGAGTCCGAACGTCCGTCGGAAGCCGAGGAACTGGAGGGCATCTTCCGCGAAGCCTACTACGGCGGCAGCGAAGAGGAATATACCTAGGAGGGCATGTGAACATTCTTGAGGCATTCCGTATTGCCGTTGGCAGTCTCCTGCTCAACCGGCTGCGTGCCATCCTAACGGTGCTGGGCGTGGTGATCGGTGTCGCGGCGGTGATCAGCATCATGAGTCTGGGGCGCGGGGTCCAGCAGTATGTGGC
>JAIOHO010000887.1 GCA_019912905.1 Anaerolineae bacterium | reverse complement strand
GGTTTCTGTTCCGGCTGAACCTGAAGCAGACGATCCTGCGCCTGCTGCCGGTGGCGCTGGTCAGCGCGGCAGTGCTGACTCCCTGGATCATCCGCAACTATCAGGTGTTCGGGGCCTTCGTGCCGATGACCTCCACCTCCGGCGCGAACTTCTGGCAGGGCAACAGCGAATTCACCGTGCCCTATTTTCGCGCCGGGTACGATGTCCAGTGGACCGCCCCGAACCTGACCACGGATGATCCCAACAGCCGCGAGGCCGATGCCGAACGCTTTGCGCTGGGGCTGCAATGGCTGCGCGACCATCCCGACAAAATCCCTGAACTGCTGTGGATCAAGTTTCTGGTCTACTGGAGCATCGACATTGCGCCGCGCCTCAACCCGGCGGAGGGGCAGGTTCCGCGCCTGGATTATCAGGGTAACGTGATTCCTGAGAACAGCGGGAACGGTGACCTGGAACTCGGCGGACTGCCCCCCGGTGACCCGGTCGGGGCCTATTCGACGCCGCTGTTCGATCAGATTGGGCGGACGATCCACCGCTTGTACTGGGGGGCGCTGTTCCTGTTGGGGTTCGTGGGCATCGCCCTGACGCTGCGCCAGTGGCGGGAGGTGTCGCTGCTGTGGTTCATCCAGATCAGCATGACGTTGGTCTATTTGGTGTTCCATCCCTCGACGCGCTACCGCGTCCCCACCGACCCGCTGTGGTTCCTGTTCTCCGCCTACGCCGTGGTGTGGCTGGTTGGCTGGTGGCAGCGGCGTTCCCGCAGCCTGAAAAACGACCCAAAGCATTCGTAAGTCATTCTCGCCGCCGAGATTCTTATACCTGGGGTTCCTGATCTCTCTGGAGACGTGAGCAGGGAAGTATCAGAGGCGGAGGAATTGATGCTACAATAGGGTTGAAATGGACGGACCAGTGATCATGACTGACCAGATTGTACTCACCCTTCCTGAAGACCTTTCTGAACGGGTGCGGCAGATTGCCGAATTGACCGCACAGCCAGTGGAAAAAATCCTCCTCGACCACCTGCGAACGCTGTCCGGCCCGCTGCCCTCGCTGCCCTCAGATGTTCAGGCCGAACTCGACGCGCTCAAAAATCTCTCAGACGATACGTTGTGGACCATTGCGCGAGATCAAATGCCCGAAGCCGTGCAGTCTCGCGCTCAGGTGTTGATGGATCGCAATTCCACCGGTCAGATCAGTGAGGAAGACTATGCTGAACTTGAGCAGTTGGCACAGCGCGCGGATCGGCTGATGTTACGCAAGACGGAGGCTGCCGCCCTTCTGAAGCAGCGCGGATACTCGTTTTCACAGGTGGATTTCAAGCCGACGTATGAATGAGGTCTCGTGGAACGCGCTGAGGCGGCAGGTTTATGAGCGCGCGCATGGCTGTTGCGAATACTGCCAGACCTGTGAAGCGAATTCAGGTCAGACTCTGCATGTCGATCATATTCACCCAGATGACGGTGATGTGGAGGAAAACCTGTGTCTCGCTTGCTGGAACTGCAATACCAGTAAACATCAGGCCACGACCGCAATAGACCCTGAAACCGGCGAATCGGTGCTCCTGTTTAATCCTCGCAAAGATCATTGGCCCGCGCATTTCCAGTGGTTGGAAGGGGGTATCTGGATACGCGGCCTCACTCCTGTCGGGCGGGCAACTGTGGATCGGCTCAAGATGAACCGGCCAGCAATCGTGGTTGCGCGAAAACGATGGGTGGATGGGGGCTATCATCCCCCAGATCATGAGGAATAGCGCTTACCGAAACACCCTGCCCAACGGAATTTCCAGGCCTGGCAGGGTTTCGAGGGTGAGGCTGTCGCGCACCCGGCGATAATGTCCATCGGGGGTGAACACATCTACATAGCGTCCCTCGGTGCTGCCTTCCCACACCACCATACCCGCGTCGAGATAAATCTCACGTTTCAGGGCTAATGCTCGCAGCTCGGTGTTGCTCTCGTCATTGGAAATGATTTCGATGATCAACGTGGGGGTGTTCGTGCTGTAGGCTTCTCCTGTCGGGGATTGATCCAGGACGAGTGCGCCATCCGGGATGCAGCGCTTGTTCCCAATGAGATACCCGCTGGTTTCACCCGTGACGTAGCCATTGAGGTCATTGGCGATCAGATGCTGCGTCAGGTAGCTGATGATTACGGAGACGGCGATGCCGTGTCCATCCTGTGTGACCATCGGTTTCTCAAACACCTCTCCGTGGACAAGCTCAAACAGCCGATTTTCGGGTTGCTCGGCCACCCAGACATCAAATGTGGCCGCATCCACTTTCTGTCGTTCCTGGACCATGGTCGCACACATTCCTGAATACTGACTTGTCCATAGGTTCATTGTAACAGAAGATCAGGCTGCACAGTGAAGTGCGGTGCGGGGGACGGAAAATGCCACGTGATGAATGCCCTCGCCGTGCTGCGCCAGATGATCCATCCATACACTCGGCGAGTCGAGCGGCTGCAACAGTTCAAAGGCCACGCTGCCCATCTGGAAGCCCGTAATCCTGGCGCGGGCATCGGTTGGTTTGCCATAATCGGTGGCCTGAGTGTGATCGTGCAAACGGGTAATCTGAAAGTCCCAGGCGGTTTCGAAGCCAAAAATCTCGGCGTAACGCGCGGCCATTGCCTCGGCATCGCGCACCACGAGACACACCTGGGTAAGCACTTTTTCACCAATCGCGGTGACTGCCATTTTCATCATGCTCCTTCATAAGACCTGTCTTAAGGATTATAACCATAGGGGTTTGGGGCTTCGGGAATTTTCCCCGCGACCTGATTGCTGATTGCCGTCAGGTCGTCAAACAC
>JAIOHO010000886.1 GCA_019912905.1 Anaerolineae bacterium | reverse complement strand
GACCATCAGCGGCCTGGGTATGATCGAAGGCGGCTGGACCTTTGGCCTGGTCACCCTGGCGGGGTATGACGTCGGGCAGGCCGCCTCGATTGGCTTCTTTCTGCACGGCTGCCAGATCGTCTGTGCCGTCACGACCGGGCTGATCGGTTATCTGTGGCTGCACATGAACCGGCACAATGATCAGGCTGCCCGTATCGAGCAAGGAGGTCTGGATGTCAAACAGAGTTGAACTTTCGGTGGTGATCCCACTCTATAACGAAGAAGACTCGGTTGAACCGCTGTATGCGGAACTCTCGCCGGTATTGAATGAGCTTGGACGCACCTACGAAGTCATCCTGGTCGATGATGGCAGCAAGGACGCCAGTTTCGCGCGTCTGAAGGCAATTCACGATCGCGATCCTCATTGGAAGGTGATTCGCTTCCGCCGCAATTACGGTCAGACCGCCGGGCTGTCCGCCGGTTTCGAACAGGCGGAGGGGGATGTCGTCATCACGCTGGATGCCGACCTGCAAAATGACCCGCGTGATATTCCGAAGCTGCTGGACAAAATGGAGGAGGGCGACTACGACATCGTCAGCGGCTGGCGGAAAGATCGCAAAGAACCTTTTCTCAGCCGCCGCCTGCCGTCGATGACCGCCAACTGGTTGATCTCGACGACGACCGGCGTGGTGCTGCACGATTATGGCTGCACCCTGAAAGCTTACCGCCGGGTGGTGACTAAAAATATTCACCTGTACGGCGAGCTGCACCGCTTTATTCCAGCGGTTGCGTCGTCCATCGGAGTTACCGTCAGCGAAGTGCCGGTTAATGACCGTGCGCGTCGCTTCGGCAAAAGCAAATATGGAATTATGCGCACCTTCCGCGTGCTGCTCGATCTGATCACCGTGCGTTTCATCCTCAGCTACAGCACCCGCCCGCTGCAAATCTTCGGCGGGGCAGGGTTGGCGATGGGGGCACTCGGCATCCTTATCGGCTTCTACCTGAGTTATGTCAAGCTCATCCTGGGTGAAAATATCGGCGATCGTCCGCTGCTGATCCTGGCTGTACTCCTGCTCATCCTGGGCGTGCAGATGGTGAGCATCGGTCTGGTGGCGGAAATCGTCATCCGCACCTATCACGAATCGCAGGAAAAGCCCATTTATATGGTGCGCGAGTATCTCGGTCATGATTCCGAAGAGGTCGAAGCGAAACAGGCCAGCCCTGAAATCTAAGCATAGCAGTTAAGAACCCTGGCAATGCTTTTGCGCGACCGATCGCATTGATTGCGACACACCCTAAACTAAGTATCATGCGGATCGAGATTTTAGGATGTGGCTGCTGACAGCCTAAATAGGTGATTGCAAGGAATCCTATCATATTATAGCCACGTTATAATGCGTATTGAGCTGTGTAAGGGTTCAAATACGGTTTTTCGTTGATTTTCCTCGTGTACCCTAATGGGGCGTGTTGCGTGGCTGGTGATACAGAAAGCTGGAAAAGCCTTTGTGGTATTGGACCTGAATGAACCTTGGTAATCATTATGTACACTCACTAAGCACACATTTTCGCTTGTGCGGAGTCCCGATCTCAACATTCTCTTTTTCAAATATCGGATATTTGCGAAATGAAAAGACCTTCTTACGCCAACCTCGTACTCGCTGCTGCTTCTGTGGTCATCGTCTTGATCGTTTGCGAGGGAGTTGTCCGGGTCGGAGGTCAGACGGATGAAAACAATCAGTTTTATTTTGGGAATCAGGCGATCAAACCCTATGCATTGCCTGTAACTTCGGTAACCAGGCAAATCAACGAATATGTGAATGCCCCAACTTCCTACATCGAATATGATCCAGATCTTGGTTGGACCAATCGTCCGAAAGGCGCGTCGGAGAATGGGCTTTACCGGGCCAATGCAGCCGGCCTCAGAGCTGAAAGAGAATATGATCCAGTAGCACAACCCGGCATCCTGAGAATTGCAATTTTTGGTGATTCTTTCACGCACGGGGATGAAGTCCCGTTTGAGGATAGCTGGGGACAACAATTGGAAGTCTTGCTCAACGAAAGCGGGATCCATGCCGAGGTCATCAATTTTGGGGTCGGGGGTTACGGGATGGACCAGGCATTTCTGCGCTGGCAAAGAATAGGCCGCCAATATGCGCCCGATGTCGTCCTTTTTGGTTTTCAGGCCGAAAACGTCGGTCGCAACGTCAATATTTTTCGCCCCTTTTATGATCGCAGGAATGCGATTCCATTCTTCAAGCCCCGGTTCGTACTTGACGGCAGACAGTCCCTGCAACTAACACACACACCGACAACTCCCCCTGAACAGGTGCCGGAGGTCATCGCGAATTTCATTGACTCACCTCTGGCGGATTTGGAAGAGTTTTTCAATAAAGAGGATTACACTGAAACTCTGTGGCTCAAAAGTAAGTTGATCGGTTTAGTTTACACTTACGCTGAACCTCGGATTTCCAGGTTGTTGAAGGGCAACCCGCCATTGAATCTCTTTGATCCTGAGAGCGAACCGGGTCAATTGTCGCTTGCGATTATCGAGGCTTTCAAAGAAGATGTTGAAGCGCATGGGGCGGACTTTGTCGTTATACACTTGCCCCTACCGACCACTTTATGGCAGCTCAGCCAGGACCAACCGATCGATTATCCAGAAATGTTAGGCTATCTGGATGAACATTTCAGGGTGGTGCATACTGAAAACCAGTTCCTGGACGGTATTACACCCATCCCAGACTACTTTGTGGGTCACTATTCCGCCAAGGGAAACGCGGCGGTGGCCCGTTCCATTGCAGATTACCTTTCTGATCGGGAACTTTCGATGCCGAAAGCTCTGACAGGAAATGATTAATTCGATAGTGCAGCGAGAAGTGCTTTCGTGGAGAGGATTTTTCAGCGATGTGTTGCATAATAGCATGAACAGGGATGGTTGCTACGATGAGTGATATTTTCAAAACTGCATGGAGTCGACTGCTGGTCATCACCGCAGTAATCGGTGATGTACAGGGCCGCTTCATCGCGGTGCTGTTCTACTACACGGTGCTGGTGCCTTTTGGAATCGGGACACGCCTGTCTGGTGACCCGCTGCACATGAAAGTCACCCAGGGCCAGTCGCAGTGGCTCGACCGTCCGCCGACCGGGTCCGCGCTCGATGATGCCAGAAAGCAGGGGTGAGTCAGACTGTATATTCTAGGGATCTCCTGTTTCTACCATGACTCGGCAGCGGCGCTGATCCGCGATGGCGAACTCGTTGCGGCGGCGATGGAAGAGCGCTTCTCCCGCAAGAAGCATGACAATGGTTTTCCCCGCCAGGCTATCGACTTTTGCCTGCGTCAGGCGAATATCACCAGCAAGGATCTGGACCATGTCGTCTTCTACGAGAAGCCGCTGGTCAAATTCGAGCGTATTCTGATCACCACCCTGGCGACGTTTCCTCGTTCGGGCGATGTCTGGCGCGAGGCGATGCTCAACTGGCTGAAGGATAAGCTGTGGGTCAAGAGTATCATCCAGCGCGAACTAGATGTTGATCTCAATCGCATTCTGTTCTGTGATCACCACATGAGTCATGCCGCCAGCGCCTTTTTTGCCAGCCCATTCAAAGAAGCTGCTGTGATGACTGTAGACGGGGTGGGAGAATGGACCACAACCACTCTGGGCACCGCTACCAGCACCTGGGTCGACGGCTCCGGGGGCGACCGGAACGCGATTAACCTGTTCGAGGAACAGCGTTTCCCGCACTCATTGGGCCTGTTGTACTCCGCCTTTACCGCCTTCCTGGGGTTCCGGGTCAATAACGGCGAATACAAGGTCATGGGCATGGCCCCATACGGTGAGCCGCGTTATGCGGACAAAGTGTTCAAAGTCTTCCGTCAGGATTCATCGGACGGCAGTTTCCATCTGAATCTCGACTACTTCAGTTTTCAGCATTCGACGGAACATACTTTTAATCACAAGTTTGTCGATCTGTTTGGTGTGCCGCGTAAAGACTCCGACGATTTCTTTACGGCCAAAACGCACCCTGAACGCGCCCGCGAGGACCCCTCGAACGCCGAGCGCAACCAGTATTATGCCGACATCGCCGCCAGCATCCAGCTTGTGCTGGAGGAAACACTGGTCAAGATGGCGAATTATCTCTATCAGAAGACCAAACTGCCTAAGCTGGTTATGGCGGGCGGCGTCGCGCTCAACACGAAGGCCAACTATCGCCTGCTGAACGAAACGCCGTTCGATGAAATCTACATTCAGCCGGCGGCGGGTGATGATGGCGGCGCGCTGGGGGCGGCGCTGTGGGTCTGGCATGTCGTCCTGGGTAAACCCCGCCAGTGGGTGATGCCGCATGCCTACTGGGGGCAGTCGTGGAGCGATGGCGAAACGCGGGAATTTCTCGACAGTCATGGAATCCCTTACGAGTCCTTTGGCGACCGCGACGATAAGCTGATTGAAGCCGTCGTCGATGGGCTGACCCACAAGAAGGTGATTGGTTTTTATCAGGGCCGGTTCGAGTGGGGGCCGCGCGCGCTGGGTAATCGCAGCATCCTGGCGGACCCGCGCAGCGCCGAGATGAAGGAAGTCGTCAACACCAAGATCAAGTTCCGCGAACCCTTCCGTCCCTTTGCTCCCGTGATTCTCAGGGACCGTGCAGCGGAATATTTCGATTATCCCGATGTCGAGAAGCACGAAGCGCCGCGTTACATGCTGATGGTCAGCCCGATCAAGGCCGATAAGCAGGATCAGATTCAGGCCGTCTGTCATGAAGGCACAGGCCGGTTGCAGGCTATTGAACGCGAGACCAACCCCCGCTATTATGACGTGATTGCCGGGTTTGGCGAGGCGACTGGGGTGCCGGTGGTGCTGAACACCTCCTTTAACCTGCGGGGTGAGCCAATTGTCACCTCCCCGGCGGATGCGTTTAACACCTTTCACAACAGCAGCATCGATCTGCTGGTGCTCAATTCGTTTCTGGTTCGTAAGCCCGAGTAAGTTATCCTGCCAGCCCGCCAGCGCGACGCGGCAGGCGACAGGGCAGTAAAAAGGAGAAAGTTATGCGCAGTTTCTTTACGCAGATGGGTATCCTGGGTGAACTGCTGCAATTCCTGTGGGCGCGTAAATTGTACTGGCTGATTCCGATGGTTGTGATTCTGCTGGTCTTTGCGGTGCTGATCATTCTGGGCAGCGCGGGTCCGGCAGCGCCGTTCATCTACACGCTGTTCTAAGTGCAGTTGAAAGTGCTGAGTGCTGGGTACTGAGTTTTTGAGTGAGAATTCACCCTCAACACTCCGAAGAGTTTTTTCGTTTGTACCTGAGCACTGCACCTGCTGTTGGGTGTTCATCAGCAAGACCAAAGTCGCCCGCGTGTCCCTGATCGTGGGCGGGACTCGGTTCGATGTGACTCGGAGAAGGATTGTGAAGTATGAATAATACGCTGCTGGCTCTCATCATCGGCCTGGGCTTTGGCCTGGTGCTCGGCTATTTTGTCGCCCGGTCTTCGGCACGGCGAGAGAAAATCTACGGCGGGCAGGTCGCGCAGATCTTCCATTATATCGGCGCGGCGGCAGTCACTGGGGTGCTGCCGGTCGTCATCGCCAGCCTCGTGCTGCGCGGCGGCTTTGGCCTGGCGTTTCCGCTGGCCGTCAGTTTTATGGTCAGCGGGTTTCTGGCGCTGATCCTCTTTGCCATTGTCGAGCAGCCCGCCCGCAGCCAGGTGGAGACACGCGGCTGGACCGAGCAGGATGCCCGGACTTCGGGTTTGTAGCCAAAGAGCGGAACAGCGGATATAGACAATTTGACCGGGAAGCGCTAACCTTGTGATCCCATGCCCGGTTGTACAATAGATTGAAAAGACTCGTTTCTCTTGCCTGGAGGCGAGTCTTTTTGTGCGAATCGATTGCAGACCGTCTGCATACTTGCGTGCTTGCCCGACTTGGTTGCCTTGCAGCAGAGGATACCATCCCTATGATCCGCATGATGCCGCTGTTCTCCGATTTTCGGCGCACCTGGGCTGAGGAATTCCAGGGCTACAATCTCAATATCTTTCGACAGGATTTGCTAGCCGGGGTGACCGTCGCAGCGGTGGCGCTGCCGCTGGCGCTCGCCTTCGGGGTTGCGTCCGGGGCGACCGCGGCGGCTGGCCTGGTGACGGCCATCCTCGCCGGAGTGCTGATCGCCAGCCTGGGCGGAATCGGCTACCAGATTTCCGGCCCGACCGGGGCGATGTCGGCGGTGCTGATCGTTCTCGCCAGCCGCTACGGTCTGGAAGGGGTGTGGGTCGCCAGCCTGATGGCCGGGGCCTTCATCCTCCTGCTCGGTCTCTTTAACCTGGGGCAGATCGTCAACTTCATCCCGTCGGCGGTGATTGCCGGGTTTACCAGCGGCATTGCCGTCATTATCTTTATCGGCCAGATCGACAACCTGCTTGGCGTCCACACGGAAGGTGCGGAAAGCGCCGTGATCAAGCTGGTCAACTACCTGAAGTTCGATTATCAACCGAACGTCATGGCATTAGGGCTGAGCCTGCTGGTGATTGTGGTCATGCTGGCCTGGCCCAAAAAACTTAGTGCGCGCTTCCCTGGTTCGCTGCTGGGGTTGATCGTCGCCACCGCAGCGGCGGCACTGCTCAAGCTGGATACGCCCGTCATCGGCAGCATTCCGCAGACGATCCTGCTGGATGAACGCCTGATTCCGGCGGCGATTCCCTGGGATCACCTGAGCGAACTGGTCATCCCGGCCTTTTCGATTGCGGCGCTGGGGTCCATCGAAAGCCTGCTGTGCGGCACGGTCGCCAGCCGTATGACCGGGACTCGTATGGCGTCGAATCAGGAACTGATTGCGCAGGGTCTGGGCAACATGATCATCCCCTTCTTCGGCGGGGTTCCGGCGACGGCGGCCATTGCCCGCACCAGCGTGGCAATCAAAAGCGGCGGGCGCACACGGATCACCAGTTTCATTCATTCGCTGACCCTGCTGCTGGCGGCGCTGCTGCTGGCTCCTGTGATTTCGCGGGTGCCGCTGGCGGCGCTGGCCGGGGTGCTGGCGGTGACTTCCTGGCGCATGAACGACTGGCCCGAGATCCGTGAGATTTTCCACCGGCGGTTCAAGAGTGCCATGTTCGCGTTTGTCAGCACGCTGATTGCGACGGTCGTGCTCGACCTGACTCAGGCAATTATCCTGGGCGTCGGCCTGTCGGCGCTGATCTTCGTGTTCCAGATCAGCCAGGGGCAGGTGGTGATGGCTCCGGTTTCCCCGGAAAAGATGCGCGCGGAAGGTTATGAAATGCGGTCGGACTCCAGCCGGATGGTGGTGATCTACGTCATCGGCCCGCTGTTTTTCGGCACGGTCAATACGTTTAACACGGCCCTGGCAAAACTGAATGGCGGCGAGGATGTCATCCTCAGTTTCCGCACCGTGCCCCTGCTGGATACGACCGGCATTCGCGCGATTGAGGAGTTGATCGACCGGCTGGAAGGCGAGGGCCGCCGCATTTATCTCAGCGGCCTGAACGAACAGGTGCGTTCTTACCTGGAGCGCGCCGGGATTATCGCACATCTGGGCGAAGACCGGATCTTCTGGAACGCCTACGAAGCCATCGTGGTTGCCGATCACTACCGGGCGCGGGAAACAAGCCTCGCCCCGGCGGACATCTAAAACCATCGGTTTCGTCGAGGCCTGGCCTGCTACTTGACGTAATCCAGCAGCAGCACACGCGTCTGTTCCGGCAGCATGTCCGGCGTAATCGACGTTTCGTAGTGCAGCGCAAAATCCACGTCCTGGGGATCGAAGGTGCTCAGAAAGCTCTCGATCCACAGGGCATTGCGCGGCTTGTAGCTGAGCGTCTGGAAGTGCATCGGCACAACCAGCCTGGGTTTCGCCTCGTCGATGACCGTCTTCAGGTCGTCCAGTTCGATCACCGGATGTCCGCCGGTCAGCGCCAGCAGTACGTCCACGTCTTTGAAAAACGCGATCTGTGCGGCGCTCAGGGGGTTGCCGACGTCGCCCATGTGGCCGATGCTGACTCCATCGACCGTAAAGCGGTACATGCCGTTCTGGTCGGGGTCATGGTAGCGGTGATTGAGCGCTTCCATCGCTTCGATGGCCTGAATCGGGATGCCCTGTTCCACGCATTCACCACCGCTGCGTGCCAGGTCCAGCGCGGTGATGACCGTCGGGCTGCCGGGGATCAGGTCGGCGCGGCAGTGGAACGAGTCGTTATCCGACGACCGGATGACAATATCCGCTTCTTCCTGGACCGGGACGTAGCCCGAAGTCTCCGGCGTGTAGGGGTCGGTGACGATCTTGAGGCCGTTGTCCGCCGTAATCAAAAAGCACGCCTGCCCATACCACTTGAGTTTCAAAGCCATCTCCCTTTCTCATGACTCTTTCGAGTCATTGTACCAGCCTCGCGGTACTGCGGCGAAACCGAGGAATCGAAAAGACGGCATCATGCGGAGGATGCCGCTGTCCATTCGTGTGGAGCCTGCGAAAGGGAGTTTAGCAGGCTGTGGCGTAGGGATCGGTAGCGATGTCCGCGATGAAGTCGAAGGTGGCCTGCCACGCTTCGCGCATGGCGGGCGTGAATCCCTTGCCGAAAGCATGTTCGAGCGCCCAGATGAAGGCGCTGCATACGGTCTGATAATCTTCCCGGCGCGCCTTCACTCCCTGGCGGAGATGACGCTCATGATTCGTTTGAATCAGGCGCTGGAGTTCCGCAGGCTGGTCGAGGTGGCTGACGATCAGCGCCAGCATGCGCAGAAATTTGCGGCCCTGTTCCTCCATGTCGGCTTTGAACATGGGCCGCAGCGTCGAATCGAGTTCCATCAGGCGGTCATAAAACAGGCTGGCGACCAGCCGTTTTTTGGTGGCGGCCCGACCAAACGAACGCTGGACGAGCCGGATCTGAATCTGAGTCAGTTTCATGGGATGCCTCCTCTGTGCATAAGTCCATGTCACCACACTAGCAGGCATCCGCCTAGAAATCGCCGAGCCAGCCGGTCCGGCAGCGTGAAGAACGTAAAAAGTTCTCAGTTGTCAGAGGTCAGCGGTCAGTTTTTCCTCAACTGGAACTCAACGGTTCGCGAGGAGGCCATAGGCATCAAGATAAGTGAACGACCTGAGGATGTGCCGCCAGTCGCTCAAAGCAACTGGCTACCCAAAAGCCTGGAAGCCCGCTGAAGCAGGCTGAACAGCCCTCT
>JAIOHO010000885.1 GCA_019912905.1 Anaerolineae bacterium | reverse complement strand
CCTTTTACGTGGTCAGCCTGTCCAAACTGACCGGCAGCGATTACCTGCGCGCGTTCTGGGCGTTTGGCTTTATGCCGCTGGACCCGATCGACCTGCCGCAGTGGTTAGCCGAGCAATTTGTCAAGGTGGTCGGTTTCACGGCCAGCACCTCCCTGGCAGGACTGGCGACGTTTCTGGTGCTGGTCGGCAGCGGCGCTTATCTCAGGCAGCACTGGGCACAGTTGGGCCTTCTGTTCGGTCCGCTTGTCATTACGCTGCTGGCCTCCGCGGTTCAGGTCTACCCGTTTGCCAACCGCATGGTGCTGTTTGTGACCCCCTTGATTATCATTCTGCTGGCGCAAGGCACCGATCAACTCGTGGATTGGCTGACCGCGTCACGCATGGCCGCCCAGGATGGCGGACTCAGGCTGGCGAGCAGCGTCGCGCTCCTCGGCCTTCTGCTCTATTTCCCCCTGTGGGTCCTGGGGACCAATCTCAAACAGCCGCTGCTGTACAATTCGACCGGACTCGAAGATTTCACGGCGGTCATGGCCTATCTCGAAGACCATATTGAGCCGGGCGACACCGTGTATGCTTACTACAACGCAGTCCTGCCCTTCCGCTACTACGCGCCGCAGTATCATCTCCAGGACGTGCCCATCGTGGAAGGGATCGGCGACGAGCCGTTGAAAATGAACGTGCCGGTCGATGCCTTCCTTCAGGAAATCGACGGTCTGAAAAGCCAGGCTCCGGGGCGCATCTGGCTGCTGTTTTCTCATGTGATCACCCGCGACGGGCTGAATGAAGAACAGTTATACCTCACCTATCTGGACCACATTGGCACGCGCACGGACGCCCTGATCGTCAGCGGTTCCTCGGTTTACCGGTATGACCTCAGCCAACCCCCGGCAGCATAGGGCCGTGCGGCACGACTGCGCCGTCCTTTTCCGGTCGGCCTGACCCTGACCATGCGCAGCACCCTGGCTGAAAGTGTTGCGGCGGCCCTGCGCCATGCAATTTTCCAGGGGGCGTATGTGTGCGGGGAACGCCTGGTCGAACTGAGCTTGGCCCATGAGATGAATGTCAGCCAGAACACGGTGCGGGATGCGCTGCGGCTGCTGGAACAGGATGGGCTGGTGATGAAGCACGCGCGGCGCGGGACGTTCGTGCGCACCTACACTCCCGACGAAGTCCGCGAGATTTATGCCCTCTGGGCGACGCTCGAAAGCCTGGCCCTGCGCTGGGCACTCGAAGCACCGGCATTCGCCGAGCAGACCTACCTCGCTGGGTTGATCGCGCAGTTTCGAGAGCATCCGGTCCCAGAGCATCGCTTCCGCCTTCACGAGGCCGTGCTGGAGCTGGCCGACAAACCGCGCACCTCCGAACTCCTGCGCACCATTCACAATCAAGCGCGCCTGCTGGAAAATCTGCGGCCCACACGTGAACAGGCGGCGATGCTGGCCCGCTACGAACCCTGGCTGGAAGCCATCACTGCACGGGATCAGGATCGGGCGCTGGGGGTGCTGAACAGCCTCCTGAGCGCCGCTGGCGAGGACATCGTCGTCCTGTTAGAAGACAATCCCTTCGAGCGCTAAAACTCAAAATCATCCAGCGAGACCGGCCCGGTCGGTTTCTTCTGTTTGAGCACGCGATAGGCCACCTTGAGGTCGTGGCGGCCCTTCACTTTTTCCGGTACGAACGCTTCGCACAGGTAAAAGTCGCGCACCTGCGCATAGGTCGCCTCGCTGATAATGACCTCGCCGCCGCGCGCGTTGCCTTCCAGAATTTTGCTCAACTCGGTGGCATCGCCGATGGCGGCAAATTCGCGGCGCTCCTGGCTGCCGACGTTGCCGAGCACCGCCATCCCGGTGTGGATGCCGACCCCGTAATACAAGCGCTGGTGAG
>JAIOHO010000884.1 GCA_019912905.1 Anaerolineae bacterium | reverse complement strand
AGAGAGAGGATCAAGCACATGCGACAGGTGCGGTTAGCCCTGCTCGTCCCAGACAGGATAACCCGCAGTGGGATTGAGGGTCTGATCAAACAGGATGGTAGTACCAGTTATGAGGTCATCATTTTTGAGGATTTTGAATCACTTTTGCGCCAGGTGGCGGAGATCAATGTCCTGTTGATGGACATCAGTGGGCTGCGGATGGGTGAGATCGAGAGCCGCCTGAGCCAGATCACCGGCTGCGGTTCATCGTTGAAGGTTGTTATCATCAGCAGCCGGTTGGCGGTGGTCTACGTCCAGCGGGTGATGCAGTTGGGCGTAAAGGGTTTCATCTACCGCGATGACCTGGCAGAGGCGCTGCTGAACAGCATCGATCTGGTGCGGCGGGATGTCGTCACCATGTCCTCACAGGCATTGCAGCTGCTCACCCGCAGCAAACACCTCACCATCCGCAACGACATCAAGCCCCTGGATATGCAGGTGCTGCGGCTGACCGCCAGCGGCTTGATGGTCAAGGAGATCGCAGTTGAACTCAACGTGTCATCCCGTTCAGTTTATCGCTCCCGTGACAAACTGCGCGAGATTCTCGATGTGCCGACAATTGAAACGCTGATCAAAGCGGCGCACGAGCAGGGTTTGCTGGATATGGAGGAGGATTGAGTGCCCCATCCCGACCACTGGAAAATTGCGTCGGATGTGGGCGAAGTTCGCCCGCTTTTTGTCTCAAATTCCCTTCACTCAGACAGGCTGGATGTGTTACGCTGGCGCTAGGTACAGGGAGTGTTTGAGCGAGGAAATTATGGCGATTCGTATTGTCATCGCGGATGATGCCGATCTGGTGATTGTGGGCGCGCAATCGGTATTGAACGCAGATCACCGTTTCAACGTGGTTGGAACCGCCCGCTGTGTGGACGATCTGCTGCAAGCAGTCGAAGAACGGTATCCCGATGTGGTGGTGCTGAACGAGTGGATTCACAACCTCGATATTCTGAGTGTAGTTGAGACCATCAAGCGGACACGTCCACTGGTGAAAATCGTCGTCATGGGCGGGCTGGCGGATGGATTGTTGATCCGCGACCTGTTCGCGTCGGGTGTCAGCGGCTACCTCTATAAAAGTGATGACCTGTGCGAACTGCTCGTCACCGCCATCGAGACGGTGATGCTGGATCGCCCCTATCTCTCGCCTACCGCAAATGCCGAATACCTCATTGCCATGCAATCCCCCAACGCCAACGAACAGCTTGACCCCGAAGCGCGTCAGGTGCTGCAGCTGCTGGCACATGGCGAACATGCCGGACACATCGGGGAGCGGCTGGGTATCGACAAACGTCGTGTGTACTGGGTGCGGGAGAAACTGCGCCGCCGTTTCGGTGCGAAGACCAACGAACATCTCATCCAACGGGCCGCCGCCGAAGGCTTCATTTATCCCCGCGACTGAGCGCCGAAATTTTGCGACGCGATCCTGAAAAACTGCTACCTCCAAACTGGTAATTCTACAGAGGTAAACACGCCGCCTCCGCTACCCTGAAACTGTACAAACAGCGGAGGCAGGGGTATGCGGCGTATTCATATCTTAATTCTACTGATTCTGGTG
Source organism: Anaerolineae bacterium (assembly GCA_019912905.1). Classification (GTDB taxonomy): domain Bacteria; phylum Chloroflexota; class Anaerolineae; order Aggregatilineales; family Phototrophicaceae. The sequence continues at coordinate 484 of JAIOHO010000884.1, read as the reverse complement.
GCATCCAGTCTGGCGACATGGACACTTGTCTTTGTCCTGCGCGCGTCCCGTCCAGAAGGGGCAGTGGCGCTGCCCACATTGATGGTGCTGCCATCGCTAATGCCGTCGCTTACGCCAACAGCTACACCCACACCGTCGAATACGCTGACAGCGACCCGGACATCGACACCGACGGCAACTCCTACCGCTACTGCGACCGAGCCTCCGACGCTCACACCGACACTCTCAACACGGGTGCTGGAGATCAGCGCGGTCATGCCAGGGGTGTATGTGCCGCCCACTGCGACAGAGTTCCCATTCGGCACGATCCTGCTATCCGCGCCACCACATCCGGTTGAGCCGCTGCCGGATGCGACCTATGAACCGCCGCCCTATGCGGGCTGGTATAGCTTTGAGTCAGATCATCCGCTGGTGCAATACAGCAGGCCCTGGCAGGCGCGGCAGGTGGTGGCTGCCAGCCAGGGACAGTACCACCGCTCCGAGG
>JAIOHO010000883.1 GCA_019912905.1 Anaerolineae bacterium | reverse complement strand
GGTAGCGTCAGTTCCCGGCGGGCATATTCTGCGCCGTTCGCCAGGTCGATCAGCCGCACGCGCAGCCGGATAATCGCGGCGCTGCCGCCGGGGTCCAGGGGGGCGACCACGCCGTTTCCGCTGGAAGGCACAATCGGATTGGCGCGCGGCAGTTCGACGTTGACCACCGTGCCGTTGCTGAGTACCTGTTCAAATAGGAGGTTGGTGTTGGCCGGGCGCTGATCGACCGCCCAATTGACAGGCACGCGCGCGGCTCGCTGCTGCAATTCGCTGGCGCGCACGCTGTTCACTCCTGCATTGAACCAGCGAAATTGCGGGGTGTTCACCTGGTCGATGATTTGGACAAAGGCGTCACGCTGGTCGTAGATGCGGCCATTGACCACATCCACCAACCGCAGGCGCAGCTGAACCGGACTGCCGCCGTTGAAGGGTTCGCTCGGGGCGACATTCCCGCTGTCGGTGGTGCTCACCCAGGGGTTGTCGCGCGGCAGTTCGATGTTGACGACGCTGCCGGGGGCCAGCACCTGCTCGAAAATCAGGTTGGCGGTGATGGGCCGGTCGGTGAGACTCCACGAAACCGGGAGGCGCGCGCTGCCATCCTGAAGGTCGCGGCGCAGTACCGTGACCGCTGAGGTGCTGAACGTGCGGATAGTCGGCACACTGCCCAGGTCCGAACCGGGGTCGTCCGTGATGCCGATGGGCAGCGTGATCTGCTGCTCGCTGTAAAGCTGCTGTGTGAGCAAATCCAGCAGGCGCAGGCGCAGCACAATCTCGCTGGCGTCATCGGGCTGCAAGATCGGCGCGACCAGGCCCTCCCCGGAAGACAGGACCCAGGGGAACAGACGCGGCATGTCGATGTTGATGTGGCTGCCATCGGGAAATACCTGCTCGAAAAACAGGTTGGCGGTGATCGGGCGGTTAGCTGCCTGCCAGGACACCGGCAGTCGCACACGGCGGGCCTGGAGCGCGCTGCGATCGACCACTGTCACCGGGGTGGTAAAGGCCAGGATGGTTGGGGTATCCGCTGCCTGGACATCGCTGAAGATGGCCGTGCCCAGCAGCGCGATGATCGATAACACCAGCAGCAATATGAATTTACGCATGAAATGATCCCCCTGCGCGAGATGATCCCTCTCATGTGTTTACTGTACTGCGAGTCCGATCGTGCTGATGGACGCCCGGTCTACGACTGGCTGACGACGATCAAACGGGGCAGGGGGAAAAGTGTCTTGCCATTTATAAATCGGTAGGGGCACGGCTGTCGTGCCCCTACAAAGGTGATCTGTGACCGTCTTACGAGGTTTCGCTGGGGAACAGCACCCGGCAGATGTCCGGCGAGAGCTGGCCCGCGCCGCATTGTTCGCGCGCCCGCGACAGGGCAAGGTCTGGTTCCGGGAACTCCAGTTCGCAGACGACACCGCCGATACCGGACGCACACACGACTTCGGGCACATGCACGATGTAATGAAACAGGTTGGCCGCACGCTGGAAAATCCGGTTGATGATCAGCAGCAGCACCTGCTCGGTCTTGAACATCACGCGCGGGGTGGTCCAGGAGCAGTTGCCGCGCAGGATCGAATTCAGCGGGCACAGGGACGTGAAGCCGGGCGGCGCATAGATCGGGCGGGTGCTGTGCGGGTTGAGCTTCGCGCCGCCGGACAGCACGATAATCTGCATGGTGTCGTCACCCAGGGTGCGCAGGACGATGAACGAGCCGATTTCAATATCCGCGCCGTTAGCCGTGATATTGACCGCGATATTCTCCGGCCCCTGTACCAGCAGCAGTGAGGGGGCTTCATCGCACTGCACCCCGCCCAGACCGGTCTGGAAGTGGAAGGCCTGCATGGGCGTGCGGCTTTCCGGCGTAATCACTGGCAGGTCGGTCAGGGCAGGCGGCGAGTCGAGGCTGGCGACATGGACCCAGGCGGTTGCCTCGCGGCCCGCCATGAAGAACACCCGCAGCCACTGCGAATCGGCGCTGACGCCATCGGCCCACAGCGGCGTCCCGGCCAGCACCGTACTGGCAATCGGAGCTTTCGGGTCTGGCTCACTGCGCAGCTGCGCGACGTCGGCGGTCATCACTTCCAGCGGGTCGTCCGGCAGAATCAGCGCATCTTCCGGGGGGACTGCATCCTCAATTTCGACCGCGCCCAGCAGCATAAAGACGACATTCTGGCCGGGCAGCGCGCCGGGCAAATTGGCCTGGACGTTCAGCGTGGCGATGCCCCAGGTGCCTTCCGCCTTGTCCAGCGGCGCGGTGCGGATGGATTGCAGCACATTCAAATCCGCCCGGTCGGAGGGCTGGCTGAAAAAGCCGGACGGAACAGCGCCCACAAAATCGGCCTGCACGTCGTTGAAGCCATAACAGGCATTGTTACGGCCCAGGTTGGCGCAGTTGGTGCCCAGTTCGACGAGCGCCCGCTCCAGAATTTCCGCCGGGCAGACATCCTCCTGGGCCTGAGCCGGCATGACCACCACGGCCACCAGCAGCAAAAGGAGCAAAATCAATCCCAATCGTAAGTTCATGCGCGGGCCTCATTTTATTTCAGATTTGTTACATCTCTAATTATAGCCAGTTCCAGATCAACCGATACTAAAAATTGTAAAATTCATGCAAAATTCTGCTGATGAATACGCAGACGGGCACCAATCTGGATTGAAATCAGCCGTACCCGTAGCGAGTCTCGAAACTGCTGAACGTGCCAGTCGCCGGGTACCAGTGGACGGTCACCTGGGTCACCTGTGCGGCGGGCGAGCCGATGTGCAGCCAGTCGAGGAAGATATCCAGTTGTTCCTTTTCGCCTTCAGCAGTGGTTTCGACGCTGCCATCAGGCCGGTTGCGCACCCAGCCTGCCAGCCCAAGATCCTGGGCCTGCATCACCGTGTAATGCCGGAAGCTGACTCCCTGCACGCGGCCCTGGACAACGGCGTGAAGCTGATAATTCATCTGAGATCCTGTTGTAACTTCCTGCCGGATGACTGTAGCGCGATGAGGCCGGGTGGGCAAGTGCGATGCAGATTGAAAACCCGGTGTACGATACACGTCATCCACACCACGTTCTCCATCTCCGAAACCTCCGGGTGGATACCCGCCATCGGGCCGGGGCATCATTCGTGTTCGGCAGTCTGAAGCAGTCACAGGAGGGTTTGTGATCATGCAGGTCGAAATGAATGCAGTGGATCTGAAAGGGCAGGTGGCGCTCGTCACTGGGGGTGGTCGCGGCCTGGGCCAGGGGATGGCCCGGGCGCTGGCGGCGGCCCATGCCAGCGTAGCGGTCACCGGACGGTCCGAGTCGCACCTGAAGAACACCGTTGATCTCATCCAGGCGGCGGGCGGGCAGGCTGTTGCAGTGGCGGCGGATGTGACTGATTCGGCAGCGGTCGAGCGGATGGTGCGCACGGTCGAAGGTCGGCTTGGACCGGTGAGCATTCTCGTCAACAATGCGGGCGTCACGGGCAGGCCGGGGCCAACCTGGGAGGTTGATGTTGACGACTGGCAGCGCACCTTTGCGGTCAACGTGGGCGGCGCGTTTTTCTGCACCAGGGCTGTTCTACCGGGCATGATCGCGCAGCGGCAGGGACGCATCATCCACGTCGCCAGTGGGGCAGGGCTGTTCGGCCTTGCTTACGGCAGCCAGTACTGCGCCTCAAAAGCGGCTCTGATCCGCCTGTCCGAATGTGTGGCCGCCGAGACGAAAGACTACGGCATCTGCGTGTTTGCCATCAATCCGGGCAACGTGCGGACAGACATGACCGAGTATCTCATGTCCTCCGAGGAGGGCCAGACCTATCTACCCTGGTTCCGGCAGTTGATGCTGGCGGGCCGCGATGTCCCCGCCGAACTGTCCGCCAGCCTGGTCGTGCAGCTGGCATCCGGTCAGTTGGATGCGCTCAGCGGGCGGTTTATCAACGCGGAGGGTGATCTGCCCCAACTGCTGAATCACGCCGATCGCATTCAGGAGCAGGATCTGTATACGCTGCGGCTGCGGACGCTGCCAGATTGAGGTGGGGCAGGGGCACGGCACAGACGCCATGCCCCTGGATGAGATGAAAAGGTTCGTTACCCGCGCGGCGCGACTGTACCGATGGTGCCGGGGAGGGTCGGCGTATCGTTATTGCCGCACACCCCCACGCCGAGCGTGTATTCGGTCAGATTGTCGTGCGCGTACCCCGTGTGGCACACGAAGTTGATGCCCGACTGGTAGCCCACAGTCGTGCGCTTCCAGGCGCGCAGCTCCAACTGATAGCAGCAGGGTTCGGGGAAGGCTTCTGCCACGTTGACCGTCAGGCGGTAGCGCCCGCCGCCCCAGAACGGAGCGGTCGCGCCCTGGCCGAGGGCCTCGCCGTAGGTCGGGCCGACCTGCGCGCCCAATGTCAGCGCC
>JAIOHO010000882.1 GCA_019912905.1 Anaerolineae bacterium | reverse complement strand
CTTCCGGGGGGGACAGCACCTTTGCCAGCGACCTGCTGCTGCGCTCGGTGCGCAACAGCATGATCGTCAGCCTGTCCGCCACGCTGATCTCGACCGTCGTCGGCACCATGATCGCCCTCAGCCTGGCGCGCGGGCGCTACCGGGGCAAACGGCTGATCGACGGCCTGCTGATGCTGCCGGTCATCATCCCGGAAATCGCGCAGGGCGTGTCGCTGGCGATGTTCTTCAAGATCGTCTTCGACTTCATCGAGACGACTTCGGGGGTCCATGCGCTGCCCGGCTTCGGCACGATTATCATCGGCCACGTCGCCTTCAATATCTCCTACGTGGCGATCGTGGTCCGCGCGCGGCTGGCGGATATGAATCCCAACCTCGAAGAAGCGGCCAAAGACCTGGGCGCGACCGGCTGGCGCACCTTCTGGCACATCACCTTTCCGCTGATGCTGCCGGGCATCCTGGCCGGGGCGCTGCTGGCGTTCACCCTGTCGCTGGATGATTTCGTCGTCACTTTTTTCCTGTCCGGCGTGGGCACCACCACCATGCCGATCTACGTCTACGGCCTGCTCAAAGTCACGGTGACGCCGGACATCAACGCCATTTCGACCATTATGCTGGTCATTTCGACTCTCATTATCGGGGTTTCCCTGCTGCTGCAACGGCGTGGCACAGGTTTTATATGATCGCATCGTCATTCACGGGAGGAACGAACCATGCGTAAAGTGCACTTGCTGACTCTGCTGGTGCTGTGTTTGTTTGCGCTGCCGCTGGCAGCCCAGGATGAAGCCGCTGAACCGACGGCGGACGACATCACCTGGACCTGCCCGGAAGGGTTTCAGGGTGAAACGCTGAACGTCTATAACTGGACGACCTACATCGGCGAAACCACCATTTCAGACTTCGAGGCGCTGTGTGGGGTGACGGTCAATTACGACAACTTCGATACCAACGAGCAGATGGTGGCCCGGCTGCGGCAGGGCAACCCAGGCTATGACATCGTCTTTGCCAACGAGTACATTATCCCGGTGATGATCCGCCAGGGACTGGTGCAGGAGATCGACCTCGCCAATATTCCCAACATTGCCAACATCGCCGAACGCTGGCGCGGCCTGGATTTCGACCCGGACAATCAGTACACCGTGCCCTACCTGTGGGGCACGACCGGTGTGGCCTACAACGTCGATAAGGTCGGCGAAATTACCTCCTGGGACGACGTCTTTAACTACGATGGCCCGGTGGCCTGGATTGCCGACATCCGCACTATGTTCCCTATCGCGCTGCGGATGCTGGGCTATGACCCCAACACCACCAACCCGGACGAGATCAACGCGGCCCGCGATTACCTGCTGGAGCGCAGCGATAATGTCGTGGCCTTCGCCGAGGATGACGGCCAGGTGATGCTCGAACGCGGCGAAGTGGACATCGCTATCGAGTACAGCGGCGACGTGTTCCAACTGCGCATCGACTGTGCCTGCGACACCTTCAGCTACGCTATCCCCGAAGAAGGCTCGATCGCCGATATTGCCAACATGCTGGTCCCGGCGGATGCGCCCCATCCTGAACTGGCGCAGGCGTTCATGGATTACATCCTAGACCCGGCGGTCAACGCCATGATCGTGAACTACACGGCCTATGCCACGCCCGATCAGGCCGCCATCGACAGCGGCTTCATCCCCAGCGAATTTCTCGATAATCCCACCATCACGCCCGACGCCGAGGCTATGCAGAATCTCTGGTTCCTGAAGGACATCGGCGATGCTGAGGTCTACTACAGCGACGCCTGGGACGAACTGCGTATCCTGTCCGGGCGCTAAACCACCGCGCGATTTAGACGCAAAAGGGGCGACTTGTCCGTACAGGTCGCCCCTTTTTATTGGGATTCGTTCGCAGCGGGTGCGTTACGACTGGCTGTCGATCTGGATCGAGCGCACCAGCGCGTCGGCGGCGTCCAGCGCGGGGGTGAAATCTTCCGGCGCGGCGGCGTTCAGCCTGGCCGTACTCTCCGCCAGGTAAGCCGGGAGTTCTGCCTGAAACTTCGCCATGTCAAACCCCTGCGGTTCCGGGAACAGGTCTGTCCTCAGCGGAAAGGTGACGGTCACGCAGGACTGCCCGTCGGTCGTGATGCCCTGGAACGTGTACAGGAAATCCTGATTGGTGAACGGTCCCACATCGGCGCGGAACACGGTCACATAGCTGATGCCCTGCACCGCGTCGGTGTCGATGTACCGGGCGCGAGCGGCCATCGTCTGGCCGTGCGTCATCAGCGGCATGTAGGGCAGCCCGCTGACCACCGACTCCTCCAGCGTCGGTTCGAACTGCGCCAGGTCGGGGCGCTCCGCCAGCAGGCTTTGCAGCCGGTCCGCGATCGGCTGGAGAAAATCATAGGCGGCGATGTCGGCCATGCGGTAGACGCGCACACCCCCGGTATCGAACAGGCTGTCGGTCGGCTCGCCCACGTCATACAGCGTGAACTGAATCTTGGCCGCGTCCGAGAATCCCGGCCCGGCATCGGCCACCGGATCGCCGGGAACCTGCTGAACGTTGACGCTGGTGCCCAGTGCCGGGCTGAACGCGAACTGAATGTCGTTGAAACGGACGGTCTTGTCGGCTTCATCCTGGGCCAGCGCCGGGAAAACGGCCAGCATCAGGCTGAATAACAGCAGGATCAAACTGCGCTTCATGGGCTTTCCTCCTCCATGTTCACTGCACTGTATCACAATAGACGCAGTTGCGAAGTGCAGCTTGACGCCAACCTGACGCTGAATCCACCGCTGATCGACGCTGAGCATCCGCTGAACCAGGAAGATTTACCCATTTGTGAGTCTGAGAACCTGACACTTTCATGCAAATTGCCAAAGAGGACGATAGGAGAGAAAGGCAGGCACTTGATCTTGAGCTAATCGTCGTTGTAACCAACGCCGGGCGGTTTGAAACAGGCTCAAGCGTCGTCGATGTGAGCGGGA
>JAIOHO010000881.1 GCA_019912905.1 Anaerolineae bacterium | reverse complement strand
ACGTAGCCGATCACATGACCCTCTTCGATAATGGGCGCACCCACAAAGGAGCGAATCCAGGCCGACTGCGGCAGTTCCACCCAATCAGGATAATCATGTGTGTCGGGGATCGCCAGCGGCAGACTGTTCTCGTACATCGAGCGCAGCGTCGGGGTCTGGGCAATCTCAAAAGCCGCGGTCGGCACTTTGATTTCGCGCCCTGGCTCGGTGGCCCGCTGATTGCGCACCATGCGCGCCCGGCCACCTTCGATCAGCATGATATTGCCGGTGTCATAGGGGAGGACCTGGGCGACGTTAGCGAGGATGCGGTCCAGCACTTCATCGAAATCGAGCGTGCTGTTCAGCGCCGCGGTCGTATCGCGCAGCGCCTGAGCCAGCAGCCGCTGTTCCCGCTCGGCCCGTTCGATGCGCTTCTGATCGGTGACATTTTGAAGCACACCGACGGCCACCCGGCGGCCCGCTTCCGCCGTCACCAGGCTGGCGCTCATCAACACGTCGATGATCTTCCCGTCGCGGCAGCGATATTGTAAAGGCCGCTCGCTGATGCGGCCTTCATGCCACAGGGTCAGCAGGTAGTCGTCCAGCATGTGGGCCGCGGATTCGACCGTCATGATGGCCGCCAGCGAACCGCCCACCAGCGCCTCCGCGGTGTAGCCCAGTTCATCGACACAGCGCGTATTCGCGGACAGGATGATGCCTTCCTGATTGAAGATGTGCATCATGACCGGTGCGTGCTCACAAATCGCGTAGAAAAACGAGTCGCTGGATTGTGATGGATTCATAGGTTCCCGGGCCACTGAGTCGATGCGGGTGCGCGGCTCACAAATCGCCGAGCCTAATCTGTCTACTATACCACAATCCTATCTATATGATCCTTTCATTATCCGAAAAATCAAAGCGGCCCTGCCAGAGGACCGCTCGACCATTTACAGACAGCCCGGATTTCACCGATTCGGCGAGTCATCCACCGAAATCAGGCGGTTGAAGACACCACTTCAGGCAGCGCATATCGCTGGACAAAAGCAGCCATACGCTCCAGCGCGGTTTCGATGTGGGCGTAGCTGGTGGCGTAACTGGCACGCACGAAACCTTCGCCGCTGCGTCCGAAGGCGCTGCCGGGGATGACCGCCACCCGTTCTTCCAGCAGCAGCCGTTCGCAGAATTCGGCGGACGACAGGCCGGTGACACTGATGTTTGGGAAGGCATAAAATGCGCCGCCGGGTTCGAAACAGGACAAACCCATCTGGTTGAAGCCCTCGACGATCCGCCGCCGCCGCCAGTCATATTCGGCGCGCATGGCCGCCACATCGTCTTCCCCGTGCAGCAGGGCTTCCAAGGCCGCGACCTGTCCCATCGTCGGCGCGGACATGATCAGGTACTGGTGCAGCTTACGCATGGCATCCAGCAGTTCCGCCGGCGCGGTCACATACCCGATGCGCCAGCCGGTCATGGCGAATGACTTGCTCACGCCGCTCATGACGATGGTCCGTTCAAACATCCCCGGCAGGCTGGCAAAATGGAGGTGCGCCGCCGTGTAAATCAGGCGTTCGTAAATCTCGTCGGAGATCACGACCAGGTCATACTTTTCTGCCACCGCCGCGATTTCCAGCAGGTTCTGCCGCGACAGCACCGCCCCGGTCGGATTATTGGGATAGCTGATGAGGATCGCCTTGGTGCGCGGCGTCACCTTCGCTTCCAGGCTGGCCCCAGTCACCTGAAAATCGTCCTCGACAAAGGTATCGACCGGCACGGCTACACCGCCCGCCA
>JAIOHO010000880.1 GCA_019912905.1 Anaerolineae bacterium | reverse complement strand
TGACTGGATGATAACATAATCGTTTTCCTGATCTTCATGTTAGTCTGACCACAAGAGCGGATTCCACTGCCTGGAGAGGCAGCCAACTCGACTTCTTTCCCAATGTGGTTGCGTAAAGGTCAAAAATTCTATGAAAACTTTAGGTTTATGCAAACAATCAGGCATAATGTTTGCCTAACAAAGTTTGTGCTAATATTAATTAAATTGCTTCTGACTTCCAAAGTGTCGCATAATTGGTAAGATCGAACCCGAAACTTCGCAATCTCAGCCAGCAGAACATGTCCTGCAAATGCGCTTACACACCGATAGACATTTGTAAAGACGTGGCACAGGAAGCGGCTTGGAGGAGAATATTATGCATCCAACCTTAAAGCACTATGTCGACCGGGCTGTTTTTAAGATTGCGGACCGCATCTTTCCGGCAGAAACCGTGGCCGAAATGCGTCACAAACACGGTTGGGAATTGTGGATTGATACGCTCACCCCCGATTTACTGGAAGATCTTACGGATGCTCCACAGGACATAAAACAGCGTCTCTTTAAACAAAATGTATCACTGGTTGAGATCGAAACCCATGCCAAGTGTAATCGCGTTTGCTCGTTCTGCCCCAATGCTATCGTGGACCGCCGACGCAATCAAACCCTGGCTGATGCCGCCATGCTGGATCGGGTATTCGATGAACTGGGCCAGATCAATTTTACCGGCCAGATCAAAATTGCCCGTTATTCGGAACCGCTTGCCAACAAAGATTATCTTTATCAGCGGCTGGCCTCCGCACATCAGCGGGTGCCCACGGCGCAACTGATGATCGTCACCAACACCGATTACCTCAAACGTGAGATGCTTGCCGAACTGCGCGAAGTGGGCCTGAAAATCCTGAATATGAGCATCTATTTACGCCCAGGTGAACATTGGTCGCTGGAATACGCCAATCAGTACAACGACAAACTAGCAGAGAAACTGGGTATCCCGATTATTTCCAGACGCGAAACCCCAAACTCCGTGCGCTGTGTCTTCGAGTACAGCGGAATACAAATCCATTCATCATGCATGGATTTTGATAATTACGGCACTGACCGGGGCGCTGTGATGGAGCAGTATACCAGCGCACTGCGGCTTGGGCCATGTCGTGAGCCATTCAGCACCTTTGTGATCGACTACAATGGATCTGTGATGCCCTGCTGTAATCTGCGCAGCGATATTGACAGCCACAAACAGGCTGTTGTGGCCGATCTATCTGTGCCTGGCACCAGCATTTTCGACATCTATGCCGGGCGGTTGGCGGGTTGGCGGAGAAGTATGGTTGGATTTGAGGTCAAAGGTTCACCCTGTACCACCTGTCTCCACCGGGACATGTCAGCTTCCATGGTTCCAGCCCTGGCTGCTCGCATGGAAAAGCACATGAATCGCGCAGGAATGAGCCAGTATTATCACCCACCGGCACCTCAGAGTGTGATCCCGCTGACGCAGATTGGCAGCGATTAAGCCAGTCACTGGACTCATGATGGCGGTGCGCCAAACCAGGTTTCGTAAATCTGGTTGTACAGACCGGTTTCAGTCACCTCCAGTAAAGCCCGGTTGATGACCTCGCGCAGCGGGCTGCCGGGGGGGGACGGCGATGCCATAACGCTCCACTTCCAGCAGTGAGCCAACCACTTCGACCAGGCCCTGCCCCTCAGTCGTGGCATAATAATCCAGCACGGGCGCATCGTAGACAATGGCCTCGATTTGCTGCTGGGTAAGCAGGTCGAACGCAGCTTCGATGGAGTCCACCCACCGCGCGGGAATGCGCCGATCACGCAGGAAATCATCAGCCGTGCTTCCAGACACAGTCGCCACCTGCTTCCCGGCCAGATCGCTGACGGTCCGAATTTCCCCGTTCAGGCGCTGAAGCGTAATGACTGACGTGACCCCTGCCGTAAAGTTGGCAATCAGGAACAGGCCCATAAACATCCAGATGATCGCCAGAACGCGGCTGATGCCACCCCGGGGCGTGCGGTCGCCATATCCCACGGTCGTGACCGTGACCGCCGACCACCAGATGGCTTCCATAATATCGGGGAGATAAGCACGTGGGAAATCAGGATTGTCGCGACGTTCAATTAGCCAGAAGATGTGCGCAATGACCAGAATGAACAGGATCATGATCCCGACCAGTTCGAGCACCGCCGGGGAAAACGCGGTCGCCAGGAGTTCGAGCAGCGGCAGCGTGAGGTTGCGGCGGATGAGAATCTGGAGTCCGGCATCAAAATACGGATAGGAAAAAGCGAACGGGTCCTCACGCTCCGAGGTGATGCTGATGCCCGCCAGCGCCAGGTCTGCACGGCCCTCCTGCACGGCGGCCAACTGCTCATCGACCGAGTCCCCAGGGAGGAAGGTACAATCCAGGTTCGCTTGACTGGCAATCGCCCGCCACAGGTCGATGCTGAAACCTGTATAGTCCTCGCCATCACGGATGACAAAGGGCTGCAATTCCATGACTGCCACGACCACCGATTCGGGCGCATTGGGCTGCGAATCCGGGGCGGTCTGCACGCCCACAGACAGCAATCAGCCAGAGTCCACTTTTCAATCCGGGTTCCTCATCCTTGCCGAGCGACAGGCAGGGTGGGATTTTTCCCTGCCCGCGCGACGAGTTTACCAGCGGCGGGTTCGTCTGACTACGACCGGATGCCGGAGCTACAGATCAGAATGGGATGACCAGATTGATGGTTGCAGTCGTCGCGGCTTCTGTCGGGTCGTCATGGGTCGCGCCGGGTGTCGGACCTTTGAGTCCCAACTTGATCGTAAAGCCTGTGCCTTTGGCGGCCCCACCTTCTTTGGCTGCGGAAACCGACTGCCGGATTTTCTGAACTTTTTCGCCGACTGCCGTCTCCACTTTGGCGTTGATTTCCGTTTGTGGCGGTCGCTGCCCTGAGTTCAATGTGGCCGTCACCGAACTGGAAATGGCTTCGTGCAGCGCCCGTTCGCTGGTGTAGATCATATCCGACATATTGGACAACTGCGGAATTTCCACCTCTCCATATTCCAGTTTGAATTCCCACGATTCCTGATCCATGCTGGCACCCAGTTTGAAGTCGCCCGCGCCAATCTCAAATCCAAGTTTGGGGGTTTCGGTCATCTCAAATTCAAGTTTGAGCGCTTTTTTGAGCATCTCAACACTGCCGCGCAGAGCCACCTTCACCTGCCCCTTGTCATCCTTGCTCACCTGCGGCGAGACACCCAGCGATAAACCGGAGGCCGCCGCAGCGCCTGCTTCCTCGGGGGTGGCCTGCGCGCTGGTGGGCGACTGAATCGCCACGGCGTTGGGTTGTGCCCAACTCGTGATGATGTCCTGCAATTCAGCAGTCCCGATCTCCGCCGCATCAGGCACACCCTGCCGCACCAGGCCCACCAGTTCCAGCAGCTTTTTGGGCGACTGCTTCAGGCTGGCCGTCTGGCTGTTCAGGAAAAGCTCGACACGCTGGCGGGGCTTCAGATACTGGTTCCGAAAACTGCCCGGCGAATTCGGGTCAAGGCCGATATCCGGCTTCACCGGACTGAAGGACCAGCCCTCACGCTGGAGCACGCGCTGGGTGGCTTGATTGCCGACCAGACTCTGAAGCCGCAGCACGGGGTGATCGGCTTTAATGGGATCTATGGCTGTAGGCTGATCGGCTTGAGCGCTCTGACGAGGCGGACGCGAACGGGAACGCGTTTGTTTTGACATCCATCCCTCCACCCGAAATCGATCCAGAATCGATTCCCACATCCCCTCACATTATGGGAAGTCCAGGTGGATGTCAATAAATGGGTGGGGGCGACGCCGCAGCCACCCCCGATAGTCGGATAGGCTATTCCTCAAACAGATTTTCGCCCCGGTGCAGGCGGCGGGCGATCTGGAAGGTCTGGCCCTGAGCGCGCATGGTCGGCGAATGGGCCGCCAGATAGCGGGCCGCAGCCACCAACACGTGCGTCCCCGCCTCGCCCGGCCCTAACAGTTCATACTGCTTGAAGGCGGCTTCGATCGTCTGGATGGTGTGAAAATCGCGGTCCTCGCGCAGCAGCAGCTTGCCGAGCATCGCCAGCAGACGCTGCGGGTCGCCACCGCCGTAAAGATACCCAGCCACCAGCCGACCGGCTTCGTTGACCTGCTGCTGATTGTTGAGCAGCTCGGGCAGTTCGTCCAGCGAGGCCGTCTTGCCGTTGGGCTGAGGCAGGCGGGCCGCCGGGATGTTCAGGAAGCGATCCAGGTAGATGCTCATAGCGGCATCGAACACGCCGCGCAGCAGATCGACCGACGGCGCGCGCCGCAGGCCCTGCTCGACGGCATTGGCGAAGGTGAAGGTGTGCAGCGCCGTGTCCCAATCGCCAAATTCATTGCTGGTGTGGAACTGGGCGATACGCAGCGCCGCCGCATAGGACACGGC
>JAIOHO010000879.1 GCA_019912905.1 Anaerolineae bacterium | reverse complement strand
GAACCGCCGGTACGAGATTTCGATGGACTGCACCGTCAGCGCTGTGAGCGACGCCATCGTATCCTGCACGCTCATGCCGCGCTGCCGGGCGCTGTTGACCAGCTTCTGGGCCATGTCGTAGCCGAACGTCTCTCGCCCGGTGGATTTGGGCGGCTTGCGGGTGATGAAGGGGTGCGACAGGCGGATCTTGACCCACTGCATATCGACCTTGCCCGCCCGCGCCACCAGCCCGTGCCGGTCATAGCTGCGCTTGCCATCCGACAGAATCGACATGGCCGAATCGATCAGCGCATTGCCGGGGCCGGTATCGAAGGCCAGCGGCTGGCTTTCCGTGTCCGACAACGGCGGCAGAAAGGTCACGTTGCCGATGCCGCCGATAGTCTGGATCGCGCGCCAGTGGTCCGGGTGGCGCAGCAGCAGCCAGTCGGTATAGGCTGTCAGCGGCGCGCCCTGCCCCCCGGCGGCGACATCGCGCGGGCGAAAATTACACAGGGTGGTGATGCCAGTGCGTTCCGCGATGATCGACGCCTCGGTGAGCTGGAGCGTGGCCGTTACCACACCTTGCAGGGTGACCCCGTGCCAGAAATTCTGCCCGTGCGAGCCGATCAGGTCCACGTCAGCCGGCTGCATGCCCGCTTTTTCGATGGCCTTGAGCGCCGCCTCCGCGAACAATTCGCCCAGCTCAAAATGCAGCGCGGCCAGGTCATCGACGCGGCCATGCTCGGCGGTCCCGGCGTCCTGAATGCGCGGCTGCATCCCCGCCGGGTATGGGTGCGTCAGGCCCGCAACGATGCGCGCCGAAAGCGCGGGCGGTGCGCCAGTAATTTCGCACAGTGCGGCGTCGATGCCATCCGCCGAGGTGCCGGAAATGAGGCCGACTACATACATAGCTTCCAACCTTTGCAAAATTCCATTTTGCTGCAACTATAGCGACAAGCACCGCCCCCGCGCAAACCTGGACTTACGCCAAAAAGTGCTGAGGATTGAGTGCGGAGTCCAAAGGGATAGACCGCAAGTCACTTCTGACTCAGTCCTCAGCACTCAGTACCCGAGATCGCCGACGGACGCTGTGGGCACGCGCTGCCTCCAAAATCGCCCGGTTGACGGATGCGCGAGAATGCGGTTCAATTCGGGCGTTTACGACACCTCGCCGCGAAAGGATGTCAGGATGTCCCTGCCCCGAGTTTTGATCACCAACACCGTTCCCGATGTCATTCTCGAACCGCTGCATGGCCTGGCCGACGTGATTCTCGGCCCGGATGGGGGCTTCACCACCCCGCGCCGTGAGGTGCTGGACCTGGCCCCGGAACTGGTCGGCATCATCAATCAGGGGGAATTGACTATCGACGTGGAACTGCTCGACCACGCGCCAAAACTGAAAATCGTGGCGAATGTGGCCGCCGGTTACAACAACCTGAATACCGACCTGATGGCGGCGCGCGGCGTCTGGGCGACCAATACACCCGATGCGTTCTATGAAGCCACCGCCGATGCCACCCTCGCCATGATCCTGGCTGTGGCGCGCTTTCTGGTCAAAGGCGACCGCTACGTGCGCGCCGGGCAGTGGCAAAAGACCGAATTCGGCGTGTGGGATGGCATGCTGCTGCGGGGCAAAACGCTCGGCATCGTCGGCTATGGGCGCACCGGGCAGGCTGTCGCCACCCGTGCCCGCGCCTTTGGGATGCAGGTCCTCTATCACCGGCGGCAGGTCAGCACCGACCCGGCCTACCGTTCCCTCAATGCGCTGCTGGCCGAATCCGACTTTGTGTCGCTGCATATTCCGCTGGTGCCGGAAACCCATCACCTGATCGACGCCGCGCGGCTGGCGCAGATGAAACCGGGGGCCTACCTGATCAACATGGCGCGCGGGCCGGTGGTCGATGAACAGGCGCTGGTGGACGCCCTGCAAAGCGGGCATCTGGCCGGAGCCGCGCTGGATGTGTTCGAAAACGAGCCGCAGGTTCACCCGGACCTGATCCCGCTGGACAACGTCGTCCTGGCTCCCCATATCGGCGGCGGCACACGCGAAAGCCGCCAGATGGCGCGCCTGCTGTGCGCGCAGAATGTCGCGGCGGTCCTGCGCGGCAAGCGCCCGCTGACGCCGGTCAACGAACCGGCCCGGCGCTGAGGCAGTCCCCAGGCGGGTCAGTTGGGTATAATGGTCTCATAATCTATCCGCAAAAGCAGTTTTGCGGAGAAAGTGCTGAGTCATGAGTTCCCACATCGCTTGCTGGCACTTGTTTTTCCTCGGCACTCAGCACTCCGTACTCAAACCCTGAATCGACCACAAGGTTTATGGATAGATACTCAACCAATAAGAGGACACCGATCATGAACCGAGTGGCTCAAGCCTCACTGACCGGGATTCTTCTGCTGACGATTCTGCTCCAGGTGGCCCTGCTCACCAGCGCGCAGTTTGCCGCGCCGATCATCCAGCAGGTCGAAGCCCAGGTCGGCCACCCCCTGAGCTGTGATGAAGCCTACGACCACCGGGAGATCGACCAGTTCTTTTTCCCGGAACATCGCACCCAGAGTGATCTGCTGTATCTTTCGAACCTATTCGGGCCATTCTGGATGGGTGCGCTGCTGATCGCAGTCGCAGCGGTGTTCGTTCTCCGGCGGCGCATCCACCGGCTTCACGGCCTGCTGCTCGGCGGCGTGCTGGCCCTCCTGATACCGATCCTCATTTACTGGCCGACGATCGCGACCATCGCCTGCGCCACGGAATAAGGCTTAGTATCTATCCACAAGCCTTGTGGTCGATTCAGGTTTTGAGTACGGAGTACGGAGTGCTGAGGAAAAACAAGGGCCAGCAACGTGGAAACTCATTACTCAGCACTCAAACCTCAGCACTTTCTTAGCAAAAAGGTGTTTACGGATAGATTGTTATTCCGCCAGCCGCCCATTCGTCACGCGCGGCACCCCTTGCAGGTCCACCGCTTCGACACTAACCTCGCCATCCTGCCAGACGATTGTGCCGGTGCTCAGCGCCTCGATCGTGACCGCCCCACCCGGCACCGTCAGCGTCAGGGGCGCAGCCGGGCCATGATACCCGGCCACCCAGGTATTGGCCTCCGGGTTCGCGTACAACCAGCCCGCCCCGGCCCCACAGG
>JAIOHO010000878.1 GCA_019912905.1 Anaerolineae bacterium | reverse complement strand
GAAGGCACCGGCGTGTCGCTGGGAAGTGAGGTTGCACTGGGCAGCGCCGTGACGATCTCTGTCGTGGCAGTGACCCTGGCTGTGGGCGGAACCCGGGTAGGGGTCGCGGTGGCCGGGGGCATCGGGCTGGATGTGGTCATGGTCGGTTCGACGTTCGGCGTCAGCGAGGGCAGCACGGCCAGCGTCGGCAGTTCCTGAGCCGGCTGCGGCTGGCAGGCGGCCACGATCAGCACCGCGCCGAGAAGTATCAGGCGGAACAAACGCATACTCTGTCCTTTGTGGTTGGTGTGCATGATTCCATTGTAATCTTGATTGGCCCGTCGAACGAACGGGCCGTCTTAATGGAAATACCGCACAGGAGTCGCAGAGGTTATGGGCGCGGCGCGCCGCCTGCCGGATTTTGTGCGATTAACTGTCGGCTTTTGGCTCCTCGTTGATGGTCATCACGCGGAAGGCTTCGGCGACCGGCAGGCCGCCTTCTTTACCCTCAGCCTCATCCATTTCGCGCACGAATTTAATGACATCTTCGCCAACCTGCGATTTGTGGCACAGCAGGGCATCCGCCTTGCGCTGCCAGGTCACGCTGATGTCCACGTAGAGCGTGGGTTGGTACGAGAAGCCGAGGTAGAGCTTCAGGACACGGTGCGGCTCCAGCCCTTCGTCCAGCAGTTCGCGGAAAATCGGGCGCGTTTCGGAACTGGGGAAGACGGCGTAGACCGTGGCTTCGGCAGCGGCGCGGTGATCGGGATGATTGATGTAACCGTTGGTCGATGAGAAGACCGTGGTCGGGTCCATCGTGACGACGATCTGCGGGCGCACCCGGCGAATGACGCGGGTCAGGTCACGACGCAGGTCGAGGGTCGGTTGCAGCACACCGTCTGGATAATTGAGGAAGCGCACATCGGTGACACCGACGAGCTTCGCGGCGGCGATCTGTTCTTCCTGACGCAGCCGGACGAGGTCAGCCAGGTTGGTGTTGGGGTCATTGCTGCCGGAGGAATTATCGGTCACGATGCAGTACGTCACCTGGGTCCCGGCATCGGTCCAGCGGGCGACAGTCCCCGCCGTGCCGAATTCGATGTCATCGGCATGGGCCACGACCACCAGGACCCGTTCGGGCGCGTAGAATTCTTCAGTCATAAATCCCGCCTGTTTCTCTGTTTTTGCAATTGGTAAGGCCCTACTCTAGCCCGAAGGCCATCGGCTGGCAAGCTGGACCTTCGGGCAGGTGGGTCGCTGGTGCCAGACAGCGGCTTCCCGCGTATTTCGCGGTGACTCAGGCTCGACTGCAAAAATCATGCTAGAATGCATTATTGTTACCACACAAATTACCAATCGTTCAATGGGTTGTTGGGAAGATGGGCGATGACACACGAACCTGGTGTTCGCAGCGCAAAGCGCAAATCCCACGAGCCGCTCTCAGACACCAGGCCGTCCCCACCTTTGCGGACAGATTCCGCTGCGGCGGACCCTGCCGCCCTGTCTCAGCTTCACAGGGACACGCTGTCCCAGCCGGCCATCCTCTCTTTGCAGCGGACCATCGGCAACCGCGCGGTGACCCGCCTGATTCACGGGTCGGTCCAGCGCGACAGCCCGCCCACCGCGGCTAAGCCCGGCGAAAAACAGCGCATCCGCGTCGATCTCGCCATCAAGATTTTCGAGGCGAATGCCGGGTTTCACCAACAGGAAACGGCTCCACTCGACAAAGCGGATTTCGACTCGTCGATGGAAACCTGGTACGAGAAAGTGGTCAAGGCGGAAGAATGTATCGACCGGGATTTGCAGGGCGACCCGGTGTTGAAGAAGCGGCTCCAGGAAGCCTACATCAAGGCGAACCGGGCGCTCATGAAGCGGGCGGTGGCATCGCTGGGCAAGAATGAGGATGACCTGTTCCGCGAAAATAACGGGCGCATCCCGATGTGGGCCTGGCAGACCGCGTATCACCAGCAGGCCGGTTTCTCGACGCCGCTGACCGACAACCAGACTCCCGATCCGCTCACTGGCGAAGTCAATGTGACGATCAACGGAATCCAGGTGACGATCAAGCCCGATGGAACCGACCCAAGTCTATCGCATCCGCATACCGGCATCCATTTTGACCTGGGGGCCAGCTACGGTGATTTTGCCTACGATGGCAAAAAGAAGGTGACATCCTTCACACCGCCTCCGACGCCCAAGGCGGAAGTCCAGACGATGTGGGATTCCAAGTCGAAACCGGGGATGTCCTCTGGCTATGGGCGGGGCACGACTGCCGAGGATAAATCCGGCGGCAAAGTGACCCCCCACAGTACCAGCCTGGGCTTCCACGAAGGCAATCACGGTCTGGAATTCATCGACTTCATCACCAAGAATCCGCCGCCCACCTTTAAGGGCAAGGTTGGGCAAACGATCGAGGCATTCAAAAAAGCGCGATCCGATTACAAGAAGGACTGGGCCGCCTACAATAAGAAAATCCTGGCCGCTTCGGGTGACAAAGTGGATGAAGTCGGCCTGACGCTGACCCAGTATACGAAGACGCACCCGGGGCACAAGCACTGAGTCCAAACAGCCTATTCTGCCCCTTGTTCTTCCTCAGCATTCAGCGCCCCAGACTTAGGACGCCAATCTGCCGGAATGGTTAGTGGACAGATGCCGAGTGCATTTCATGGGCATCGTGTGATAAAGTAGCATCGGGCAAAGCAGAATTCTATGGGGAATAACGATGTCACTCTATGTCGATGAGGCCGGGGCATCGGGAGCGTCAAGCATTGTCTTTTTGCATGGTGTGGGGACAAGCGGTTGGATGTGGGGGAAGCAAATCGCCTCCCTTGCTGATTTCCACTGCCTGAATGTGGATTTACCCGGTCATGGCAAGAGCAACCATGTGCCGTGGGTCTCGCTGACCGACAGCGCCGATCAGATCGAGGCGCTAATCCAAGCGCGCGCCACAAACGGACGAGCGCACGTCGTCGGGCTGTCGCTCGGCGCGTATATCGCACTGGTTCTGCTGGAACGCCACGCCGACATGGTGGATCGCGTGGTCATCAGTGGTGTTACTGCCGCGCCTATGCCCAATCGGGCGCTGTTACCCGCGCAACTGTGGCTGATGTCTGCCTTGATGAAAAGTCGCTGGTTTGTGAATACGCAAGCAAAATCATTGCACCTTCCGCCGGACATGCAGTCCGCCTTCACCGAAAACCTGCTGGCGATGTCGATGCAAGCCTACCGCCGGATTTGGGAAGAAGCGGTTGATTTTCATGTGCCTGCCGCTCTCCGACGAGTGAATACTCCCACGCTGATCACGGCGGGCAGCCGCGAATCGAAGATCATCACGCAAGCGGTTGAGGCGATCCCCAAGATCATGCCCAACGCGCAAGGGCGACTCGCGCCCGGAGTCGGTCATGGTTGGAACGTTGAAGCCCCCCACCTGTTCAATATGATGGTACGTGCATGGATCGATGGTGCGCCGCTGCCTGATGAATTGCAGGCGGCTCACGGCGGCAGCACCATGAGTTAAAGCCCATCACGTTACAGGGTTGACTGGCGAAGACCGTTCTCTCATCGCCACTTCTTTGTTACATCCGCTTCTCCGAAGATACCTTAGATTGGCCCGGCGACGACCGCGAGGTCAGGCATCCAGCGGCAGCGTGACTATCTGCATGGTGACCAGTTCGCCGGATTCATTCTCAGTGTGGCCGGTCAGGGTTGCGCCGGTGCGCCAGTCGTAGACGGTCACGGTCAGACGATAATCACTAGGCGGCAGCGCGCTGACGGGTATCTTCCCCAACTGCCAGCCGAACCCGGCAGCACGCAGGCCGTAATCCGCCTGGGCCACAAAATCCCCGCTGGCGTTCCACAATTTGAGCGAAACGGAATACTGCTCTGGCGGCACCGAATCGGCCACGGTCCAGCCCGCAGCAGCCAGCAGATCGCCCTCATCCACCGCCAGTTTCAAGTCGTTGAGCACGAGGCCGCTGTCAAAGTGGGCCTTCAGCGTGTCGGGCGCAGCATCGCTCAGACAGCCAAATGCTGCCAGCTCATAGCGTTCCAGGCGCAGGCCCGGCTGCCGACTGCCGCCGTCGCAGTGCATATATCCGGCGGCGTCCAGGGCCTCGCGGTAGACCGTCAGCGTCTCCGGGGCGATGATTGGCTCGCTGGCGAACCAGACAGCCAGGCGTGTGCCGACTATCTCACGGATGGCGGCGTGAATCTGCTCTGGCGGGCGTGGATCGGGCAGGGTGATGAAGGCGTTCGCCATGCGCAGGTCGCGCAGGTAAAACTCGGCGATGGGGCCGAACTTGACCTCGTTGAACAGGTACTGCTCGCGCGAAAAGCCGAGGATCAGGTCATCCGGCTCTCCCAGGTGGTTGGCATCGGCGATGATTTCACGCAGGGGAGGCATCACATCGGTGTAGCGCGGGCCGTCGAGATCGGCCAGAAACTGCGGGTCGAGCGTGCGGCTCACGCCGATCCACAGCCACGCGGCCAGCAGCAGCAGCGCGGGAATCTGCCAGCGGCGGCGCTCCAGCACCGTCAGCCCCAGGCCGACCAGCAGCGCCAGCAGCGGCCACAGCGGGAGCAGGTAGCGCGGGCGATTTTCGTTGATCATCGGCGTGATGGCATTGGCGACCAGGGTCAGCACCAGGGCGGCGGCGGTGAACACCCACAGGTCGCGTGCCCCACGTTGGCGCAGGGCCAGCAGCGACGCCGCCATCAGCACGACCGCCAGCCCCAGGTTGCCATTGCCGAACAGGTAAAACAGCCAGCGGATCGCGCCTGCCGGTCCCATCACCGGGACGCCGGTGTCCTCCTCGACGTGGATGAAACGCGCGCCGACCATCAGAATCTGTATCCAGGGCAGAAATGACAGGCACGCCAGCCCCAGCAGGACGGAGACGATCCACCAGCGGCGGTTCTTGGGGGCCAGCAGCAGATGATAGACACCGATGGCCGCCACGACGATCAGGCTGACATAATGCACCCAGATCAACCCGAGCGCGCCCAGGAACAACCCGGCCCATTCCCAGCGGCGCGGCTGCCGGTCCGGGGTGATGACGCGCCGGTAGACCCACAACGTAAAAATCGCCAGCAGCGCCATAAGCGTATACATGCGCAGTTCGTGGGCGAAGTGCACCAGCAGGGCGCTGACGGACAGCACCAGCGCGGCATACAACCCCGCGCGCGGCGACAGCCATTCCCGACCTACCCGGTAGGTCAGCGCGACCAGCAGCAGGGCGATGAACAGCGACAGCGAGCGCATGGCAAAGGGCGTCCAGCCGGTCAGCGCCACCCAACCGCTGAGCAGCATAAAATAGGCCGGGGGATGCTGCGGGCTGTACTGGCTGACGGAGGTCCATACCTCGACCGGGTTATAGGGTACGCGCAGGATGCCGCCGACATTGCCGACCGAAAAATATTCGTCCAGCCACAGCAGGTCCCTATCCAGGCCGCGCCCGCCCAGGGCCATCAGCACCAGCAGGGCGGCGATCAGCAGGCCGCTATGGACGAGTCGTCTGGACATCGCTGGCGCTCTCCTCCGGGGAAATCGTCACCTGGGCGACCGGCAGTTCTTCGCCCTGATTGCCCTCGGCATCGGTTGCGGTCAGGCGCGGCCCCCGGCTCCAATCGTAGACGGTCAGGGTGAGCGTATAGTCCCCCGGCGGCAGACTCTGAATGGGAATCTCGGCCATTTGCCAGCCGAACCCGGTCGTGCGCAGGCCGTAATCCGCCTGGCCGACAAATGGGCCATCTGCGGGCCACAATTTCAGCGACACGGAATAGGTATTGACGGGCACCATGTCACCCACGCGCCAGCCAGCCGCCACCCGCAGCACGCCATCTGTGCCGGGCTGCGCGCGCAGATCCGCCAGCGTAATGCCCTCCGCATACGTTAGCAGTTGGGTTCCGCTCGGTTCGTCCAGGCAGCCAAAGGCGGCGTAATCGTACCGTTCGATGCGCAGGTCCGGGTCCTCCAGCGCGGTCTGGCACAACTGGTAGGTTTCCGCCAGCGTGTCGCGGTAGATTTGCAGGGTTTCCGGTGCAATCTCCGGCTCGTAGGCCAGCCACACCGTCAGCCGCTGGCCGACCGCCTCCTGCACCGCCTGCCGGATGACGTCGGGCGAGCGTGGATCGGGCAGGGTGATGCCCAGGCTGCCGACTTTGAGGTCATGCAGATGGAATTCGCCGATCGAAACAAATTTGAAGCGCTCGAACACGTGCGGGTGCTGCGCGAAGGTCAGCAAAAAATCCTCCGGTTCGGCCAGCCGGTTGATCTCAGAGACAATTTTTTTCAGCGGTGGGAACTCGACCACATGGCGCGGCCCATCCATGCTCAACAGGAATGAGGGGTCGAGCGTGCTGCCCAGGCCGAACGCCAGCCACACCGCCAGCAGCGCCAGGGCCAGCCTACGCCGGTCACGCTCGACCACCGTCAGGCCCAGGCCGACCAGCGCGGCCAGCACCGGCCACAGGGTGATCAGGTAGCGGGGGCGGTTGGGCGTGAGGATGTGCGTGACTTCGTTGACGGCGATGGTCAGCAGCAGCGTGACCCCGGCAAAAAACCACAGAGTCCGCGCCCGCCGCTCCGTGCGCAGGGCAGTCAGGGCCAGCCCGAGCAATCCGACGAACAGCAGGACGCCGCCGCTGCTGAACCAGTACAGCGCGGCCTGGACGACCTCGACCGGGTTGAGGGCAATATCCTCGCGGCTGCCATATTTCGCGCCGCCGAGCAGGACGTTCAGCCAGGGCAGGAACAGCAGCCCCACCAGCGCCAGCAGGCCGACGACGATCCACCAGCGGCGGTTTTTGGGCACGAACAGCAGATGGTACAGGCTGAGGGCCGCCAGCGGAATTGCGCCGATGATGTGGCTGTAGAGCAGGCCCAGCGCTCCGATAAACCACAGACCCCACTCGATCCGGGTGGGGCGATGCGCCGGATGGACGAGGCGCAGGTACAGCCACAGCACGAACGCCGCCAGCGCCGCGATGAGCGTATACATGCGGATTTCGTGGGCGAAGTTGACGAAATATGCGCTGATGCCCAGCACCACCGCCGCATAGACTCCGGCGCGCGGCGAGACCCAATCGTGCCCCAGCCGGAAGGTCCAGGCCGCGGCCAGCAGGCCGAAGAACAGCGACAGAACCCGCAGCGCGAAGGGAGTCCAGCCGGTCAGGGCGGCCCAGCCGCTGAGGATGAAGAAGTAGCCGGGCGTATGCTGCGGGCTGTTGACCTGCACCGATTCCCATACCTGAGCCGGGGTAAACGGCACGCGGTAGACCGCGCCGATATTCCCGACCGAGTACAATTCGTCGATCCACAGTGGGTCGGCATCCAGCCCGTGCGCGCCCAGCGCCATGATCCACAGCAGGCGGCGATTCGCGGCAGCCATTACGATTCCGCCTCAATGGTGACCGACCCGATCTCCAACTCATCGCCCGCTTCACCCGCCGCGTTCACCAGGGGTAAGCGTTCGCCGGTGCTCCAGTTGTACAGCGTGGCAGTCAGAACGTAATCTCTCGGCGGCACGTGGTCCAGCGGTTGGGCCTGGAACTGCCAGCCCGATCCCGCCCCGCGCAGGCCGTAATCCATCTGCGCCAGGAATCCGTCGGCGGGATGCGGCGCGTCGGCAGGCCACAACTTGAGCGAGACCGAATAGGTATTGGCCGGGACGGAATCTGCCACCGTCCAGTTGGCTGCGACGAGCATCTGGTCGTCCTGGACCACCGCGCGCAGGCCATGCAGGTCGATGCCCGCGTCCGCGTGGAGCAGGGGCGACGCCACCAGGTCGTTCTCCACGCAGCCAAGCGCGGCCAGGTGATAGCGGTCCAGCACAAAATCGGGCCGCTGCACGGGCGAATCGCAGCGCACGTAGCGCTCGTCGAGGATGTCGCGGTACAGCGCCAGTTGATCGGGGGGCGTGATCGGCTCGGTTTCGAACCAGACGGTCAGGCGCGTGCCCAGGGAATTCAGCAGGTCGCCGCGCACTTCGACGGGCGCGCGCGTTTCCGGCAGGGTGGCGAAATAACCCTGCGGGATCAGGTTCTGCGTGTGATAGGCCCCCACCGTAAAAAAGCGGAAGATATTGTAGACGTGCCCCTGGCGCGAAAAGGTGATGAGCAGGTCTTCCGGTTCTGCCAGGGGGTTCACCGCCGCCACGATCTCGCGCAGAGGGGGATAATCCTTCAGGTAGCGCGGGCCGTCCATGTCGATGAGAAACTGGGAGTTGAGCGTGTTGCCCACGCCGAATGCCAGCCACACGGCCAGCAGCGGCAGGGTCCAGCGCCGGAAGCGGCCAGCCTCGAGCGCGGCCAGCCCCAGCCCGACCAGCAGCGCCAGCAGCGGCCACAGGTGAATCAGGTAGCGGGTGCGTCCCTCGCTGATCATGGGCCGGACTTCGTTGGCGACCAGCGTCAGGATGAAAATTACGATCAGGAAAAACCAGACTTCGCGCGCCCCGCGCCGCCGTTGAATCAGAGCTGCCGCGGCCAATGCCGCCAGCAGCAGGAG
>JAIOHO010000877.1 GCA_019912905.1 Anaerolineae bacterium | reverse complement strand
GGGTGATCGGGACGAACTCTACGATCTGGAACTCGACCCCTGGGAGCTGCACAACGAGATCGACGACCCGATGCGGCGCGATGTGGTGGCGGACCTGCGCCTGAAACTGGCCGACTGGATGATCGCTACCGAGGACTCGCCCCCGGTGCCGCTGCCTTGAGATATAAAGTCCCGCCAATACTCTGCCGGATGAGTGACATTCGGTACTACCCGGCTGCCTGCCTTGCACGTAGCTTCAGGAGTGAAGCGAGCAGGAAGGATATTTTATGTCTCTGAACACCATGACCGCCGATTTTCTGGCGCAGAAGCGCATTGCTGTGGCGGGCGTTTCGCGGACCGAGCAGGACTCCGCCAATGCCATCTACAAAAAACTACGGGGCAGCGGCTACACGGTCTTTCCGATTAACCCCCACGCGGAAGTGGTCGAAGGCGACCCATGCTATCCCAATCTCAAAAGTATCCCCGGCGGGGTCGATGGCGTGGTGATCGTCACCAAGCCGGAAGTGACCGAGCAGATCGTGCGCGAATGTGCCGAGGTGGGCGTCCCTCGCGTGTGGATTCACAAGGGCATGGGCAACAGTGTTTCCGACGAAGCCGTCCAGTTCTGCCGTGACCACAATATTCAGGTGATTCCCGGCGCGTGCCCGATGATGTACTGCGAGCCGGTGGATATGGCTCACAAGTGTTTCCGCTGGTTCTGGGGCGTGACCGGACGGCTGCCAAAGTGAAAATCCTGGCCGTCGAGCAGGAAGTATCCGGGATTGATCCGGCGCAGTTTCGGTCCTATCTGAAAGCAGAGGCGGCGCGCGTCTGGGAACTGACGCAGGCGGACGTGATCCGCGAAGTCTATTTCCGGCGGGACCGGCACGATGCGGTGCTGGTCCTTGAATGTGACGATCTGGCCGCAGCCGAGGCCGTGCTCCAGACTCTGCCACTCGTCGAACACGGCCTGATTCGCTTTGAAGTGATCCCGCTGATGCCGTACTCTGGTTTTGAGCGCCTGTTTGAGCAGACCACCTGAACGCTGATTATCGTGTGGTTCTCGTCCGGCTGACGTGTGACCGTTATACTGGGATGCTGGTTGGCCGGGGAGGATGAGACCGCATGCCCGACATTCGCTTTGACACCTACTATCGCTATGACGATCTGACGCGCGTGCTGCATGCCTATGCCGACGAATTCCCGCAGTTGGTGGCGGTCAGCAGCCTGGGCAAGAGCTATGAGGGCCGCGACATCTGGCTGGTGACGATCACCAACCGTGCGACTGGCCCGGCGGAGGAAAAACCCGCCCTGTGGGTGGATGGCAACATCCATGCCACCGAAGTCTCGCCATCCAGCACCTGCCTGTACCTGCTCGATCGCGTCACGTCGGCTTACGGCCAGGATGCCGACATCACCCGCTGCCTGGATACGCGTGCGTTTTATGTCTGCCCGCGTATCAACCCGGATGGGGCCGAGGTCGCGCTGGCGGATCGACCGCGTTTTATTCGCTCCAGCACCCGGCCCTATCCGTATGACGAGCAACCGATCGGCGGGCTGGTGAATGAAGACATCGACGGGGATGGGCGCGTACTGTTCATGCGCATCGCCGACCCGAACGGCCCCTGGAAGCCACACCCCTCGGAGCCGCGCCTGATGGTGCGCCGCGACCCGACTGAAACCGGCGGCACCTATTACCGCATCCTGCCCGAAGGCCGCGTGGAGGATTACGACGGCATGACGGTGCGCACCCAGCCGCACAAAGAGGGCCTCGACCTCAATCGCAATTTTCCGTTCGAGTGGCGGCAGGATTATCAGGAACCCGGCGCAGGTCCCTATCCGACCTCCGAGCCTGAGATTCATGCGGTGGTCGATTTCCTCGCCCGGCACAAAAACCTGCTGGGCGGCGTCAGCTTCCACACCTGGAGCGGCGTGATCATGCGGCCTTATGGCACCAAACCGGATGATGAATTCCCGGCAGAAGTCCTGTGGACCTACCAGAAGATCGGCGACCAGGGAACCGCGCTGTCGGGCTATCCGAATATTTCGGTCTGGCACGATTTTAAATATCACCCCAGGGAAGTCATCACCGGCGTATTCGATGACTGGCTCTACGATCAACTGGGGCTGTTCGGCTGGACTGTCGAGCTGTGGAGTCCGCAGCGGCAGGCCGGGATCGACGCCTATAAATTCATCGACTGGTACCGTGAGCATCCCTTCGAGGACGACCTCAAAATGCTGCGCTGGAGCGATGAAGTTCTGGATGGCGCGGGGCACATCGACTGGTATCCGTTCGATCACCCGCAGCTTGGCCCGGTCGAACTGGGCGGCTGGAATATGTTTTACGCCTGGCGCAATCCGCCGCCGCAGTTTCTCAAACGAGAGATTGCCCCCTTTGCCGACTGGCTGGTGTGGCATTTGCTGATTTCACCGCGCCTCGAACTGGTCCATGCTCATGCGACTGCGCTCGGCGGTGATGTGTATCAGGTCGAACTGACGGTGCAGAATACGGGCTGGCTGCCATCTTACGTGACTAAAAAAGCGCTGGAAAAGAAGGTGACTCGCGCCCTGGTTTGCGAGATCGAACTCCCGGCGGGCGCGTCGCTGAAAAGCGGCAAGCTCCGCGAGGAAGCGGGCCAGCTCGAAGGACGGGCCTATGTCGGCGTTTCGGCCACCCCCTGGGCCGTGCGCGGGATCAGCGATACGGACGATCGGGCACGGGTCGTATGGGTTGTCCATGCACCTGATGCGGGCACGGTCCGGCTGACGGCCCGTCATGAACGCGCGGGTGTTGTGCGGGCCGACGTGCCGCTGGGGTGAGGCGGGGTCAGCCGCTTGAAGGGCTTCGCCTGCTGCCGAGTCCGTAGCCAATCTAAAGATTCTTCCTGTCTCGATACGTCTATAATGGCATTAGACGGTCACCATTGAGACGGACATCATGCGTGCTTCCAAATGGATACCCTGGCTGATTTTCGGCGCGGCCCTCATCGGCGTGGCGCTGGCATTCGCGACCTTCTTCGAGCAGATTCCCACCGACCAGAACACCCTGGCGATGGACTGGAAGGGGTATTTGTGGCCGGGCCTGCGGGATGGCCTGCCCTATACAGACGTCAACGGCACCGTGCGCAACCCGCCCTGGACCGTCATCCCCCTGCTGCCTCTGGGTCAGATGTCGATGCGCGCATCGTGGGGAATCCTATCGCTCATCACGCTGGTGATCCTGTTGATCAGCGTCCCGCGTGTGCCCCGGCGCAGCCTGTACTGGATCAGCGTGCTGGCACTGATATTTTCGCTGCCCTCGATTCGCAACCTGGTGGATGGCAACGTCGAAGCGCTGAGCATCGCCGGGGTGCTGGCCCTGCTGTATGGTTACCGGCGCGAAAATCCGCTGATTCTGGCGCTTGGAATCCTGTTTGCTGTGGCGAAACCTCAGGTGACGAGTTTGTTGATGCTTGCCCTGGGTTTATATGTGTTTCAATCCAGGCCGCCTCGCCTGTGGCTGATGACTGCCATCCTGGTCGTGCTGGTGGCGACGCCCGCCTTGTGGTGGCGTGGGGAACAGTGGCTTGCCATGATGTTTGGGATTCCTGAAAAAGGCAGCATCATGGATCTGAGTTTGATGGCGGCGCTGGAACGCACAGGTTGGCTGCCCGCCGCGCTCAACCGTGCGATCTGGCTGGGCGTCATCGGAATCACGGGTGGAGTGACCTGGTTGAGCAAGCGCAGCCTCACGCGGGAGAAAGCCGGGATGCTCATCGCGGCCTCGCTGCTGGTCGCCCCTTATGCCGCCAGCACGCTGACTCTGGTCGCCATCGGTGTCGTGCCCTTTTTCCAGAAGAACCGCCTCTGGGGAGGAGTCCTTCTGCTGCTGGCATTCGCCCAGGTATTCCTGAATACGGCTGCTGCCGTCGGTATTTTTGCCTATTATTCTACAGCGTTTGTGGGAATCACCTGGGTCGTGCTGCTGTGGCATGTGTGGCGCACGGAGATTCATGCGCCCGCGCCTGTCCCTGCCGCGCCACCGGTTATGGCTGGGTAAGAATGCGCGCCCGCACCGCCTGAACAAAACGCTGGGTTTCGGCCACGGTTGCCTCGGGATTGGTGGGAATCCCCGTTCGGGATTCCTGACGCCAGCGCAGGGCATTCTGAATCGTCTCCGACCACTCCGGCAGTGCCTCCGCAGTCCACAACGCCGCCCGGCGTTTAGACGCCTGCTGACCATGCTGGCAGGCGTACAGTGCCCGGCACAGCGTCAGAATCGCATACGCCTGACCGGGGGTATCGCGCAGGTCAAGGACCCACTTATCCCATGACTCGACGTGTTCCTTGACCACCTGGATAAACTCATCTGTTGAAATCGGGTCGATGAGGGTTTCCGGCGGCGGACCCAACAGGGTGACCCCCTGTTCGC
Organism: Anaerolineae bacterium; assembly: GCA_019912905.1. Taxonomy (GTDB): domain Bacteria; phylum Chloroflexota; class Anaerolineae; order Aggregatilineales; family Phototrophicaceae. The sequence goes on along the minus strand of JAIOHO010000877.1, from coordinate 1,179 downwards.
GCACGATATACCAGTTCATCAGCCACTCGCGCCCGGCTTCCTTGAAGTGAAAGGGTTCACCGGGGCTGATGACGGCAACCCGGCTGGTCTGGGTGCGGAACGTGCGCAGCGCCTGGAGAGATAGGTAGACAATTTCGATGCGGTCGTGCCATTGGGGATGCTGGGCGACGAAGTCCCGCTGCATGCGGTCGAGGGCGTCGAAGGCTGCCGCGTCGAGTTCGCCAGACGTCGCGGCGAGTAAGTCGATGTCGCTGACCGCATCAAAATCGCCCGCCACGAGCGAGCCGTACAGGTACAGGCCGACCAACCGAGCACCGAGGACGGTTTGCAGGTTTTCCCGCAGTAGATCCAGCAGGGCGTTCATGGGGGGATAGAGCGTAGGATTCATGCTCGAATCATAGCGGACAAGCGCATGTCCTGACAGGGGTAACGCCAAATGGATGATTATGTTATGCTGTCGCCGAACTTTTTGATCATTCAGGAGAATAGGTGAGCGATGAAGATTTTGCTCCTCGGCGGACCGAAATTCCTGGGGCGCGCGGTGATCGACGCGGCGCTGGCGGCAGGGCATACGGTGACGATGTTCAACCGGGGTCAGACCAACCCGGACCTGTACCCTCAGGTCGAAAAGCTGTATGGCGACCGGGACGGCCAGTTGGACCCGCTGCGAGGTCGGTCGTGGGATGCCGTGATCGACACGTGCGGGTATGTCCCGCGCGTGGTGCGCCAGTCGGCGGAACTGCTGGCGGAGGCGGTCGGGCGCTACGTCTTTATTTCGACGATTTCGGTGTATGAAGATATTGTCGGGTCGAGTGAGGACTCCGCCCTGGCAGTGCTGGAGGACGAAACCACCGAGGAAGTGAGCGGCGCTTACGGCGGCCTGAAGGTGCTCTGTGAGCGGGTGGTGCAGGGTGTGTATGGCGACCGGGCGCTGATTATCCGCCCGGGCCTGATCGTCGGACCCCATGACCCGACCGATCGCTTTACCTATTGGGTGACGCGCACGGCGCGCGGCGGTCGGATGCTGGTGCCCGCTGCGTCGGATTATCCGATGCAGGTCATCGATGTGCGCGACCTGGCGGAATGGACGGTGCGCATGGTTGAGGGTGACATGCCCGGCGTGTATAACGCCACCGGCCCTGCCGAACCCCTGACGATGGGTGAGATGCTGGATACCTG
>JAIOHO010000876.1 GCA_019912905.1 Anaerolineae bacterium | reverse complement strand
GGTTGAATCTGCGTGAGAGTATTCTGACCGCGACCACTCGCTACACCAATCCACAGGCCGGGATCAGCGCCGATTATCCACAGAACTGGCTGCTGGATGAACAGAGCGACAGTTACATCTTTCGTGTCAGCGACGTTTCTGCTCAGGGCTTTAATACCACCCTTCAGGTTGAGACACGTCCCATCAGCAGCCAGGCCACTGCGCGCAACATTTTCGATGCGCTGACCCTTGAACGTGCCCAGACCCAGGCCGCCTACATTGTGATTTCGGAAGAACCTTTCGTGCTGCCGGATGACACGCTGACCAGCGCCATGAGCTACACATTCGTGACGACCGAAACCAACCCATTTTTGCAGAGCATTCCCGTCGTTGTCGAAGGGATCGACATCCTGATTGTGGAGCGAGGGCAGGCGATTATCGTCTCCTTTCTCTCTCAGGCGGATACCTTCGACCAGAATCAGGTGATTCTGGATCGTTTTCTCAGGAGTCTGGAATTCTGATTATGCGCTATTTTGCACTCCTGTGGATCGCGCTCTTGTTGAGCCTCCGCCCGCCCGCCACAGCCGCGCAAGGCGGAGTGTTCGACCTGGAGCGCATTCAGCGGGCGACGGTCTTTATCATGCAAGCCCGCATTCAAGGCAACGACATGACGATCACTTGCGTCGGGTCTGGTACGATCGTGCATCGGGAAGGTCTGATACTTACCAATGCCCATCATACCCTGAAGAATGCAGCCTGCCCCGGGGACATTCTGATCGTCGCCTTTGCGACACGCATCGATGAAGCGCCGCTTCCCAAATACCGGGCTGAGATCATACAGGCCAACCCCGGCCTCGACCTTGCGCTGCTGCGCATCACCCGCCAGTTTGATGGGCGGTTGATCGAATCAGGTTCGCTGACCCTTCCGTTTGTGGAGCTGGCCGATTCGACCCAGACTCAGTTGGATGACACCATCACGATTGTCGGCTACCCGGGTACAGGAGACGATGCCGTAGACATCCGTCGGGGCACAATCAGCGGCTTCGCCTTCGAACCCAGCAGCAGCGGGCCGGCCTGGATACGCACCCGCGCCGAGATTCCCGGTACGATGTCCGGTGGAGGTGCCTATAATCAGAATGGTCAGCTCGTGGGAATCCCAACAACCGCCACGACCCGCGAGCCGGAGGCTGGGGTCAACTGTGTGGCGATTCAGGACACCAACCAGGATGGCCTCGTCAACAGTAATGACCTGTGCATTCCGACCGGCACCTTCATCAATTCGCTGCGGCCCTCCGATTTCGCCCGCTCCTTGCTGCGCGCGGCGTCACTCGGCCTGACGGTGGACACCCCTGCCCAACCCGAGACGCGCACCCTGATCAGCGGCGCACCGAGTTTTGGCCGCCTCTTCTTTTCGCCGTCCGTGAACGAAGCCGGGATGCCTACCAGTGTGGTCAGCCGCCTTCCGGCAGGCAGCACCAGCCTTTATCTGTTTTTCGATTACGAAAACATGACCTCGGAAACTGTCTACGAACTCCGCGTCACGACCGATGGCATCCCCAATCAGACCTTCAGCCTGGCCCCCGTGCGCTGGAGCGGAGGCACACGCGGTCTGTGGTACGTTGGCAGCGAGGATCAACCCTGGCCGAACGGCATCTATGAATTCACCCTGTTTGCCGATGGGCGCACAGCGGGCAATGCCCGGCTGGTGATCGGTGGCGCGGCAGAACCCGAGCCGACCTTCAGCAACATCGTATTCGGCATCGTCGATAATCGCGGCACACCGCTCGGCAACGGCTTTGTCCTGCCCGCCGGGAACATTGCCAACGCACGTTTTATCTTCCGCAATATGCAGGTCGGTGATCCATGGACCGCCATCTGGTATTATAACGGGACTGAACTGGCGCGCACGCAGGACGACTGGTCAAACCTTGACGGCGAAAGTGGAGCCAAAACAATTCAGATCGAAGATGCCAGCGGCCTGCCGCCCGGCACGTACCGGCTGGAACTCTACATCGATAATCGGCTGTCCTCGACGTCCGATTTCATCATCGCGGGCGCACAGCAGGGGGTGTTCCCACAGGTTTTTTCAGATGTGCATTTCGCCAGCGCCAACAGCCTGGAGGAAGCTGCCAGCGCCAGCGCGGTGAGCAGTTTCACCAGCACCATCAGCACCCTGTACGGGTTGTTCGACTGGCAGCAAATCGCCCCGGGCACGCTCTGGACGCTGCGCGTGTCGGTCGATAACACAGTCTTCTATGAGCAGACTGCGCCCTGGAGCAATTTCGAAAGCGGCGTCAATTATCTTGTCCGGCTCAACAGCGAGGGCGGAATCCCCGATGGAACCTATAAGCTGGATCTGCTGGTGAATAATGTCCCGCTGGCGTCAGCCATCGCCCAGGTGGGCATCGGCCAGCTTCCCATCGACCGATTCGCGACCGTCAACGGGTTACAGCTGCGTGGACGAATATTCGATGCTGAGACCGGCCAGGGCATCGCGGGGATCACCTTCGTGCTCATTACTGAAGATTACTCGGTTGCAGAATTCGAATGGCGTCAGGATCAGATTTTCGCTACCGCCATCACCGATCGTAACGGCAGTTTTCAGGTCGCCCGTTTGCTGGAATTCGAAGTCCCCTACAGCGCGATTATCGCTGCTGAAGGCTATCTCCCTATAGGTGTCGATGGCTTCGAAGTCACTGCCGAAACCCCCAACCCGCTGGATATGAGCATTCCCCTGACGCGCGGATAATGATGAATGATAAAGAACGTCTCGACATCCTGCTGCAATCCAGCGGCCTCGCGCCGACGCGGGCCAAGGCACGCGGCATGATCATGGCAGGCGAAGTGATGGTCGATGGCGCGGTCGTCGATAAGCCCGGCACGCGCATCCGGCTGGATGCAGCGCTCGAAGTCAAGAGCAGACCGCGTTTTGTCAGCCGGGGCGGTGAAAAACTCGCAGGCGCACTCACCGATTTTGCGTTCGATGCCACTGGGCGCATCTGTGCCGATGTCGGGGCCAGCACCGGCGGCTTTACGGACTGCCTGCTGCAAAACGGGGCGGCGCGCGTCTACGCGATCGATGTTGGCTACGGCCAGATGGACTACACGCTGCGACAGGACGCGCGCGTCGTCGTGATCGAGCGCACCAACGCGCGTTACGTCGAAAAGCTGGCCGAACCGGTAAATCTGGTCGTGATTGATGCTTCATTCATTTCACTGCGCCTGCTTCTGCCGGTTATCCAGGGCTGGTTGACACCGCAGGCCGACCTGATCGCGCTGATCAAACCGCAGTTCGAAGCGGGCAAAAAAGATGTGGGCAAAGGTGGCGTCGTAAAAAATCCCGTCGTTCACCACCGTGTTCTGACCGAGATACTCAACTTTGCACTGGAACAGGGTTTTCAAATTCGTGGGCTGACCCGTTCACCCATCAAGGGTCCGGCGGGCAACATTGAGTTTCTCGTCTGGCTCAGCGCTGGCTCTCCGGCACAGTCGCTGCTCGACCCCGACACCCTGATCGACCGCGTGATCTGACGCTCGCTATATACTTCGGTATATCGACCGCGTATAATGACACAAATCAGGTCAGGCAGTACTCAGGCTCATGAAACGCGACCATATCCGTAATTTTTCAATTATCGCCCATGTCGATCACGGCAAGAGCACGCTTGCCGATCGCCTGCTTCAGCTCACCCACACCGTAGCAGACCGGGACATGCAGGAACAGGTGCTGGACGGCATGGAGCTTGAACGTGAGCGCGGTGTCACCATCAAGGCGTCCGCGGTGCGGATGAATTACACCGCCAACGATGGGCAGGACTACGTCATCAACCTGATTGACACCCCCGGCCACGTCGATTTCACTTATGAAGTCAGCCGGGCGCTGCAAGCCTGTGAAGGCGCGGTGCTGGTGGTGGATGCCAGCCAGGGGATCGAGGCGCAGACTCTGTCGAACGTTTATCTCGCCCTGGAACAGGATCTGGAAATTATCGCCGTCGTCAACAAGATCGATTTACCGGCGGCACAGCCTGAAGAAGTCTCGAAGGAAATTCAGAACCTGCTCGGCGTCGCAGCCGACGATGTGCTCCGCATTTCGGCCAAAAGCGGCGCAGGCATCCAGGACGTCCTCGAAAAAGTAATCCAGGTAGTTCCGCCGCCAACCGGTGATGAACTGGCCCCTTTGCGCGCGCTGGTGTTCGACTCGCATTACGACTCGTACAAGGGCGTCATTGCCTATGTACGCGTTATTGACGGCAGCCTCGGCAAACGCGACCTGCTGCACCTGATGGCGACCCACACTTCGTTCGAGCCGGTGGAAATCGGCGTCTTTTCGCCCAATATGAAACCGATCGATTCGTTGAGTGCCGGTGAAGTAGGCTACATCGCGACTGGCCTGAAAACCGTGCGCGAATGCCGCGTTGGTGACACCGTCACCCTGGCGAACCAAGGAGCTGCCGAACCTCTGCCGGGCTATAATCAGGCCAAGCCAATGGTCTTCGCCGGGATTTATCCCACCAACAATGAAGACTACAGCGACCTGCGCGACGCGATGGAGAAACTCCAGCTGAACGATGCCTCGCTGACCTACCAACCGGAAACGTCGCAGGCGCTAAACTTTGGGTTCCGCGTAGGCTTCCTGGGCCTTTTCCACATGGAAATCGTGCAGGAGCGGCTGGAACGTGAATATGACCTCGATATTCTGGCGACGGCTCCCAGCGTGGAATACCAGATCGTCAGACGGGATGGTGCCATCGTTACCATCGACAGCCCGGCCCAGCTCCCCGATGAGAGTACGATTGCCGAAATCCGTGAGCCGTGGATGAAAATCCAGATTTATACGCCGCAGGAGTTCATCGGACCAATCATGGATGTGTGCATCAAAAAGCGCGGCGAGTACGTGACGACGGAATACCTGGACACGACGCGCGTGATCCTGCACTACAACATCCCGCTGTCCGAACTCATCGTCGATTTCTACGATCGGCTGAAAAGCGTGTCGAAGGGCTATGCCAGCCTGGATTACCAGTATGATGACTATCGCGCCGGCGATCTGGTCAAGCTGGATGTCCTCGTCAATACGGAGCCAGTCGACGCGCTGGCGCTGATCGTCCACCGTGACGATGCCTACCACAAGGGGCAGAAGCTCGTCAGCAAACTCAAAGACCTGATCCCGCAGCAGATGTTCGTTGTGCCTATTCAGGCGGCCACCGGCAAAAAGATCATTTCACGCGCCAACGTCAAGGCCCTGCGCAAGGATGTGCTGGCGAAATGTTATGGCGGTGACATCACACGCAAAAAGAAACTGCTCGAAAAGCAGAAAAAAGGCAAGAAGCGCATGAAGATGATCGGCCAGGTCGAGGTGCCTCAGGAAGCGTTCATGGCCCTGCTCAGCCTGGGCGATGACGATTAAGCCACGCCTGAAACACGCCTGCTTGCCCGGCAGGAAGACGTCCATCCTGGGCGAGTGAGCTTACGACTGCCCTCAAATCAAGCAGCGCGTGAGCGGGAATACCACTATCCAGCGGCAGCCCCTCGTCGGCGATTAACAGGACGCGCTGGACATCTAACCCCACTTTGTGCGCCTGTCCAATGAGCCGATCAATCGCCGGGCGCTCGCTCGAATCATTCGCCAGTAGCAGCGCCGGATGACCAATATCATAGGCGCCAACCAGATCATCGACTGGTGAAGCATCGCTGCCTTTGCTGTAGACCAGCGGCACAGCGGTTCGCAGACTCAGGCCCGCACCAAATGCCCTGGCGGGAGCGGTGCTGATGAGATGATCGACTCGACCGACCAGCGGCACAGCCATTTCAATAACTTCGCCGAAAACATCCGGATACGATGGTAGCATTTCCAGACTCAAACGATACGGCTTCCATCCATCCGGACTCGCAAAGCGGCCAAACTGAAGCAAGCCGATTTCAAGCAGCAGCGATGTAAGTTCAGGCATCAGGGTATGAAAGCGTCATAAAACCGTCGCTTCAAGCATCCGCCAGGCGCGCGACAGCGCCCAGGTGCTCGTCCAGGACCGTGCTTCGGCAGCCCGTGCGCCAAATCCATAAACCCGCGAACTGACCTGACCATCAAAATAGACTGCTACGGCTGTGCCCACCTCACTATCGGCATGATCATTTTGTTGTTCGGGGTTGCTGACCACCGCGATGCCAACATCTGCCCCGGACTCCTGGCAGATTCGCTCGGCAGTTTTCACAGCCATGTCACCCAGATCAAGGTCCGCGCTGATCTCAGCGGGTGAGTTAAACTGCTCGACATGCCTCAGAATAACCAACCCATCCGGTGCAGCCTTCACGCGCGCACTTACGGCATCGACCAGACCGATTTCACTAATTGCCAGATTTAACATGTGGGCTTGCAGTCGCCTCACCAGCGCCAATTCGATTGTTTCGCCATCCGTGCCGAAAATGTAGGTTCCGACTCGTTCACGCAGCTTGGCTTCCACTTCGGCAATCATCTGATCCGCCAGCGCCTCGTCATCGGCTTTGGCCGTGATTCGCATATCGACGACACCACTGTGTGCAGCCAATCCAACCGTCGGGTTGCTGCTTTCCAGCAGGTCCACACCGATGAGGTCATCCAGCGCGCTTTCGCCGATCCCGGCAGCATGCAGATTGAGCGCCTTAATGATCCCCAATTGATACCGTTCTCGGAGCAGCGGCACGACCCGCTCGGCGAGGAGGAATTTCATTTCGCGGGGCACACCCGGAAGGCTGATGACAATGTGCCCATGCTGTTCTACGAGGAAGCACGGCGCAGTTCCGACCGGGTTCTCGATCAGAAGCGCATCCTCCGGCAGATACGCCTGGCGGCGGTTGTTATCCGTCATAGCCACGCGAAACCCAGTGAAGCGTTCAGCGATTTTGTCTAACAGGTCCTGATGAAACAGCAACGCACGATCCGTCGCCGCGGCGACCCCCTGGCGGGTCATATCATCGACAGTCGGCCCTAACCCACCGGTTGTGATCACCACCTGTGCCCGCGACAAAGCAGTGCGGATCGAATCGGTAATCCGGCCTTCATTGTCGCCCACGGAGGTCATGAAGAAGACATTGATACCAATATCCCGCATCGTGCGGGCAATATGGACCGAATTCGTATCGGTGATTTCTCCCAGTAAAATCTCGGTTCCCACGCTAATGATTTCTGCGGTGATGTTCTGCGCCATAGTTCCCTTACATTGATAACGAATTTTTGCAAATTCCGAAGAAACAATTATAATCCCTGCCTAGAAAAATAGGAATTTGCAGAAAGCAATTTATTTGTGCAGGTTCCATAATTAGTTGCCTTATTACACACTTTTAAGAGCTGCCAAACAATGATGGAGGAAGTCCCGTGGCTAGTGTGACCTACCGAAATGTCAACAAATCTTTCGGCAACACCGTTGTCATCAAAAATATGAATCTGGTGATCGAAGATAAGGAATTTCTTGTCTTTGTCGGCCCATCCGGGTGCGGCAAATCGACCAGCCTGCGGATGTTGGCTGGGTTGGAAGAAGTGACTTCCGGGGAAATTCTGATCGGAGATCGCATCGTGAATAATGTCGCCCCGAAAGATCGGGACGTCGCAATGGTGTTCCAGAGCTACGCGCTTTATCCGCACATGACGGTGTATGACAATATGGCGTTTGGTCTGCGTCTGCGTAAGACCCCCAAACACGAAATTGACCGCCGTGTGAACGAAGCCGCCCGCAGCCTGGGGTTGATTGACGAAGCAAAAGGGATTAACCTGCTCGATCGTCGGCCCCGCCAGCTTTCTGGTGGGCAGCGCCAGCGTGTTGCTGTGGGCCGTGCCATCGTCCGTGAGCCAAAAGTTTTCCTGCTCGACGAGCCGCTGTCGAATCTGGATGCGAAACTGCGTGTCCAGTCTCGTGCCGAAATCGCAAAGCTCCACCAACGCCTGGGAACCACTTTTATCTACGTGACCCATGACCAGGTGGAAGCCATGACGATGGGGACGCGCATCTGTGTGCTGAATGAAGGCGAAATTCAGCAGGTGGATTCGCCGGCGCTGCTGTACAACAATCCGCGCAACGTGTTCGTGGCCGGGTTCATTGGCAGCCCATCGATGAACTTCTTTGATGCCCAACTCGTAGCCGACGGTGACAATCTGGTCGCCGATGCTCATGCCTTTAAGGTGATCATGGACCCGCGCCATGCCGAGCCGTTCCGCCCCTACGCTGGCAAAGAGGTTATCCTGGGCATCCGCCCCGAGGACATCCACGA
>JAIOHO010000875.1 GCA_019912905.1 Anaerolineae bacterium | reverse complement strand
CACTGCATCACCGCCTCCTGCCCGATACCCTGGGACTGCGCCTCAGCCCATGTAAAGCCCTCTGGAAAGACTTCGAGCAGCTTTTCCAGTTCGCTGGCCTGCAAATAACCCGCTCGAAAATCATGATAGATGCCGCGTGCAGCCTGGTAACACCAGGGAGGCAGGGTATAGCAGGTCTGCGCATCAAGAGGCGTGAGTTGGTAGCGCAGCTCGCCCATGCGCCGGGCGCTGAGAATGGCGTCGGCATAGGCGGTGCGCTGCTGCTCGACCGAATAGTGCTCGTGCAGATAGCGGATCGTCTCCGGCGGTGTGCGCCGCCCCTCGCGGATGATGTCCGCAGCGATACGGGCCGCCGCTTCGACATCCCCAAAATCGACTTTATCCACCAGATTTTCCGGCAGGATTTCCCGGTGCGATGAGATGCGCGCCGGAATCGCCGGGGTCCCACAGCCAAGCGATTCATACACCGAGTTGCCAAACGATTCGACAAAACTCCCCAGTGCCAGGGTTACTGTCCCCAGGCTGTAATACTCCGGCATCAGCGATTGCGGAATCCAGTCGTGAAAGATGACATGATCCGTCAGGCCGCGCTGGGCGATCTCGATCTGAATGCTTTTGTAGAACTGCCGCAGATCAGGCGAGAAGGTCAGGTCCAGCCACTTCGGGACCAGCACTTTCAGGTCGTGAATGGCGTACTGGTGCACGAGCAGGTCTGCAACCGCCAGCGTCTCACGAATGCCTTTCGTTTCTTCCGGGCGGTGCGGGTGCAGCACCATCGGATAGTCCCCCGGTTTGACCGGGATGAGGTCGAGAATCTTATCAGGTGGAGTTGGCTTAAAATGATTCCAGTCCACGCCATTATGAATCACGGTCGTCCGCGCGGCATAATCGGGGAAAAAGCGCCCGGCGGTATGCAGGAAATACTGACGTGAATTCTCCGAAATCAGGATCAGGCGATCGCCCTGGAAAAGAAAGCTGCCATGCAGCGTTTCAGGATACACATTGTCACGCAGCGAGACCACAGTCGGCACATGGCGGTAAGCGAACGGAAACAAAAACTCGCCATCGTGCATATAAAAACGATCCGCCGTCTGCAAATGTTCGCCCACATCCTGCACAATCGCCGCCATATCATACGCGGGAATCGCGTAAGGCTGGGGGAACGGCTGGTGAAACGGCAGAATGGGCAGCACCGCCACGCGCTCATGCCAGCGGAACGATTCACTGCTGTCGGCACGGCGGGTACACAATACCGTCACCTCATGTCCCAATTCACCAAGATGGATAGCGATGCTCTGCAAATGTTTGGTGGCACCGCCCATGACGAGATCGGGGAAAAGCGGGTTGATGCTAAAGGCCACGATTTTCATGCAAGGTTTATCCGACTATCCACGAACGATACGATAACGATGATGGCGCACCAGGGTCTGCTCGGGAGTCACGGTGACCATGTTGAAGCCGGGGTCTGCCCGCATGTCCAGAGCTGACTGCGCCTGACCCGGCCACCCGAGAAACTGGTACGCTGCACTGGCGACACTGCTGTAGAGGATGCCATCACGGAAGATATCCACACTATGATGAATATGCCCGCAAAACACACCGCACAGCCGGTGACGCGCGCGGAGCAGAATCTGGTGGAATGTCTCACCATTACCCAAACGCAGATTGTCCAGCCAGGCGACGTCAATGGGCAGCGGATGATGATGGAGGGCGACCAACAGGGGGCGCGTATCCGGCGCGGCACAGATGGTTTCCAACCGACTCAACTGCTCGGCGTCCAGCCAACCGGCGTCGCGGATCTCGGCGTGACAGCTGTCGAGGCACACAATCTGCACGCCGTTGACCTCCAGTTCATAAATTGGCTGACCAGCCTGGGGATACAGTGGGGTCAGGTCCGCCCCCCGGTCATGATTGCCGGGCAGGTAGATCACCGGATATCTGAGCTGGTTGAACAACTCTGTCATCCAGGCATAATCGGACTGGTCTTCACCCGCGATGTCGCCCGTATGCAGCACAAAGTCGAGCTTCAGCGGCAGAGTATTGATCTCACGGATCAGCGCTTCCATCGCGGTAACCGGATGATGCGGCCAGGCCAGGACCTGCTCGGCATACAGCGCGAGTTCGGGTTGAATACCACTGAAATCCTTGATCTGGTTGGGAGCCAACAGGTGGGTATCGCTGATGTGAACGAAGTGCAGCAGCGCCTCCAACGGCATCACAGGTCTCCTCACGTGATCGATGCACCCGGCATTATAACCAAATCGCACGCGGCGCGCTTAAGGCTATTTCAATTTCGCCGGCGGCAGGTAGAATCACGTGCAGAACTATTTTGCGAGGAGCACAGCCTCGCATTTATTTTGGAGAAAAAACACAATGGCCCCGAATAGTCCTGTTCAAGTGGCGATTATCGGAACCGGCGGCATGGCCCGCAATCACATTCGCGGGATGATCAAGCAGACCGCCACGACC